>NZ_CP040093.1:2079317-2381135 GCF_006016075.1 Caloramator sp. E03
ACAGATGGCTGAAGTTATTGCAGTAGGACCAGGCGGTGTAGTTGACGGAAAAGAAGTTAAAATGGAAGTTAAGGTTGGAGATAAAGTTATATTCTCCAAGTATTCAGGAAATGATGTTAAGATTGACGGAGAAGAGTTTACAATCTTAAGACAAGATGATATCTTAGCAATTGTTGAATAAATTTTATGTTAGAAAGGAGAGATTGTCATGGCAAAAGAAATAAGATTTAGTGAAGATGCAAGACGCTCAATGCAAAAAGGTGTTGATAAGCTTGCTGATACAGTTAAAATAACACTTGGACCAAAGGGAAGAAACGTTGTTCTTGATAAGAAATTTGGTGCTCCATTAATAACTAACGATGGAGTTTCAATAGCAAGGGAAATAGAACTTGCTGATCCTTATGAAAATATGGGAGCTCAGCTTGTTAAAGAAGTTGCAACAAAGACTAACGATGTTGCTGGAGATGGAACTACAACTGCAACACTTCTTGCACAGGCCATTATTAGAGAAGGTTTAAAGAACGTTACAGCTGGTGCTAACCCAATGCTTATAAGAACTGGTATAAAGAAGGCTGTTGATGTTGCTGTTGAAGAAATTAAAAAGATTTCAAAGCAAGTAAACGGCAAGGAAGATATAGCAAGGGTTGCTGCAATATCAGCTGCTGATGAAGAAATAGGCCAGCTTATAGCTGATGCTATGGAAAAGGTAGGCAACGAAGGCGTTATAACTGTTGAAGAATCAAAGACAATGGGAACTGAGCTTGATGTTGTTGAAGGTATGCAGTTTGATAGAGGCTATATAAGCCCATACATGGTAACTGATACTGAAAAGATGGAAGCAGTTTTAGATGATCCATATATTCTTATTACTGATAAGAAGATATCAAGCATTCAGGACATACTTCCTGTATTAGAGCAGATTGTTCAACAGGGAAAGAAGCTTTTAATAATAGCTGAAGACGTTGAAGGTGAAGCACTTGCTACACTTGTTGTTAACAAGTTAAGAGGAACATTTACTTGCGTTGCAGTAAAAGCTCCTGGATTTGGTGACAGAAGAAAAGAAATGCTTCAGGATATAGCTATATTAACTGGTGGTATGGTAATTTCTGAAGAGCTTGGCCGTGACCTTAAGGAAGCAGATATATCAATGCTTGGCCGTGCTGAAAGAGTTAAAGTTACAAAGGAAAATACTACAATAGTTAACGGACTTGGAAACAAAGCTGACATACATGCAAGAGTTGCTCAAATAAGAGCTCAGATTGAAGAAACTACTTCAGACTTCGATAGAGAAAAGCTTCAGGAAAGACTTGCAAAACTTGCAGGTGGAGTTGCAGTTATTAAAGTTGGTGCTGCTACTGAAACTGAGCTTAAGGAAAGAAAGTTAAGAATAGAAGACGCATTAAACGCTACAAAGGCAGCAGTAGAAGAAGGTATAGTATCCGGTGGTGGAACAGCTTACATCAATGTAATCCCAGCTGTTGCAGAGCTTGCTGAAAAGATAGAAGATGCTGACGTTAAAGTTGGTGTAAACATCGTTAAGAGAGCTCTTGAAGAACCATTAAGACAAATAGCTGAAAACGCAGGTTTTGATGGTGCTGTAGTTGTTGAAAAGGTTAAGGTAAG
Organism: Caloramator sp. E03; assembly: GCF_006016075.1. Classification (NCBI taxonomy): domain Bacteria; kingdom Bacillati; phylum Bacillota; class Clostridia; order Eubacteriales; family Clostridiaceae; genus Caloramator; species Caloramator sp. E03. Next base: position 2,080,941 of record NZ_CP040093.1, read on the forward strand.
CGAAAAAGGAATTGGATTTGATGCTTTACATGAAAGATATGTAAATATGATTGAAGTAGGTATAGTTGACCCAACTAAGGTTACAAGATCAGCTCTTCAAAATGCAGCTTCAGTTGCAGCTACATTCCTTACAACAGAAGCTGTTGTTGCAGATATCCCAGAAAAGAAGGATAACATGCCAGCACCTGGTGGAATGCCAGATATGTATTAATAAAAAAGCTCCCGATTGGGAGCTTTTTTATTTAGCTTTTTCAATTAAATTAAAAAATTACATTTAATAAGTAACAGGTCATGACTAATCAATAGCCACAACGACGGAATGAAAAAGTTTGTCACTTGTCAACTGGGTAACACTTTTTTTCTCTTTTCTCCATCTCCGGTGCCAGGCACCAAGGATGGAGAAAACTTTTTCACACTAACCGTCCCTGTTATTTCATAATTTTTTTATATAAATTGTATGAATAAACAATAGGAATTGCTGATATTATTATTGTTATAATTATTATGCCAACAAATGCTATATTGTTGCTGAAAAAGCCTAAAACTGCAATTATAAAGCCTCCAGCAACCCAAAGAGGTGCTGATAATCTGTGCGTTTTTGTCCAAACCGCTTCATTTGCTAAAGTCCAAGGGGTTCTTATTCCAACAAAGTAGTTGTGCTTTATTCTTCCCATTTGATTACCAAGGAGCATAAACATTATTCCAACAGATAAAGTAACTATACTTCCTATATTAATCTTATAACCAAGGGAATAAAATATAGTTATTAATTGAAGTGTTATGAAGAAAAAATGAAAGGTGTATCTTATAATGTTATATGCAGGTTCAAATTTTTCATAGTTTTCCTTTTTAGGATCAAGATTTGGAAGAATTAAAAATAAAAAATAAAAGCCGATGTTCATAAGGTTTAAACTTAAGATTCCAGATAACTTCCCGGAATAGGCATCAACCTCTCCTTTTATGTTCCAATGACGTGGAATTCTATCAGGAAGCTTTGGATAAAGTATTATGCTTATTAATAGTGTTAAAGTCATAAGAGAAATTATAGGCCAATCTTTTTTAAGCTTTTTTATTATTTTCTTCATTCTCATTACCTCCTTCATTATAGTCTATTATCTCAAAAAACCATCTTATAATTTCTTGAAAAACAGTAGTATTCAATGAATAGTGTATGTTTTGCCCTTTTCTTTCATCACTTATAAGACCTGCTTGTTTTAGAATATTTAGATGGTGGGATATGCTGGGCTTTGTTATATTAAAGTGCTCTGCAATTTCTCCAGCTGTAAGGTCTGAATTTTTAAGAAGCATAACTATTTTTCTTCTTGTTGGGTCTGATAGAGCTTTAAAGGGTAGATTCAATATTATCATCTCCTTCCAATATATTTAGATAATTATCTAAATATTTAATAATATTATATCAATATGTTATAATAAATACAATATATGCTAATCAATTTTATTGGTATTGGTAAGGGATTGACTTGTAACTCAACCTTACTTTACAATAATACTTAGTATCTGTCAGAATATAAAATAAATGATTATATGGTAATAAAATAGATAGGAGCAGGAAAGATATGAAGATATTATATTTTGACTGTTTTTCAGGAATAAGTGGAGATATGACAATAGGGGCACTTGTTGATTTAGGAGTACCAAAGGATTATCTTTTGTCAGAGCTTAATAAGCTTTCGATATCTAATGAGTATGAAATAGAGATAAAAAAGGGATCAAAGTGTGGCATTAGCGGTACGGATTTTAAAGTTATTTTAAAGCATCATCACCATCATGATCATCATGACCATGATCACCATGGCAGAAACCTTAAGGATATTGAAAAAATTATAGATGAAAGTACTCTTAATGATAATGTAAAAAGGACTTCAAAGTACATATTCAATATAATAGCAAAGGCTGAAAGTGAGGTTCATGGAAAGGATATAGATGAAGTCCATTTTCACGAGGTTGGAGCAGTAGATTCAATAGTTGATATAGTTGGTACTGCAATATGTATAGATTACATTAAGCCTGATAAAGTACTCTCATCCCCTGTAAATACAGGGAGAGGTTTTGTAGAATGTGAGCATGGGATAATACCAGTTCCAGCACCAGCAACACTAAAGATATTAAAAAATATTCCAATATACAGCGATGAAAGGGAATTTGAGCTTACAACCCCAACTGGTGCTGCTATTTTAAAGGGACTTACCCATGAATTTGTAAAACTTCCTGAACTTAAGGTAATAAAGGAAGGCTATGGGCTTGGAAAGAGGGATACTAAAAAGCCAAATCTTTTAAGGATAATATTAGCAGAAAAGGATATTGAAGATGTGTGTATACTTGAGGCTACAATAGATGATATGAACCCTCAGCTTTATGGGCATTTAATGGATAAACTCTTTGAAGCAGGAGTAAGGGATGTTTATTATACCCCGGTTTATATGAAAAAGAATAGGCCAGGTATAGTAGTTACAATTACAACTCCTGCTTCAATTAAAGATAAAATTCAAGAGATAATGTTTAAAGAAACAACAACAATTGGCATTAGAAAGTACAGCATAGATAGGACTGAACTTTCAAGGGAAATTAAAACTTTAGATACAAAGTATGGAAGTATAAGATTTAAAGTATCAAGCTATAAAGGTGAAATTGTGAATATATCTCCTGAATACGAGGATTTAAAAAGTGTTTCTGAAAAATACAATGTACCTTTAAAAAAGGTTGCTTATGATGTTGCCCAATTCGCAAGTGAAAAGCTAAAGTGATAAATTTTTATCTTTCTATTATTTGTAACCTTGACAGGTATACGTAATAAAGTTTATAATAACGAATAAAAACATAAAAAATAACAAATGCTTACTCATATAATCCTGAAAATATGGTCAGGAGTTTCTACCGGGAGCCGTAAACTTCCGACTATGAGTAAGGCTGCTTTGCATTTTTTGGCTCTGCACCTTACTCTGCAGAGTTTTATTTTTTGAGTGAGCAGATTGGAGGTTGTCATGAAAAAGATACTAAAGACTGCATATACCTTTGATGATGTACTATTAGTTCCACAAAAATCTGACGTTCTTCCAAAGGATGTTGACCTTTCAACATATCTTACAAAGACTATAAAGCTAAATATACCCTTAATGAGTGCTGGTATGGATACCGTTACAGAAGCTAAGATGGCAATAGCTATGGCAAGAGAAGGTGGAATTGGTATCATACACAAGAACATGTCTATTGAGGAGCAGGCAGTTGAAGTTGATAAAGTAAAACGTTCAGAACATGGTGTTATTACTGATCCTTTTCATCTAACTCCTGAGCATACATTAAAAGATGCTGATATGCTTATGGGAAAGTACAGAATTTCAGGAGTTCCAATTGTTGAAGGGACAAAGCTTGTTGGCATTATTACAAACAGGGATATAAGGTTTGAAAAGGATTTTTCAAGGAAGATTAAAGAGGTTATGACAAAGGAAAATCTTATTACTGCTCCAGTTGGAACAAATCTTAAAGAAGCTGAGCAGATTTTAAGAAAGCATAAGGTTGAAAAGCTTCCACTTGTTGATGAAAATTACAACTTAAAGGGTTTAATTACTATAAAGGATATTGAAAAGGCTGTTAGGTTCCCTAATTCTGCAAAGGACAAGAAGGGAAGGCTCCTTGCAGGGGCAGCTGTTGGGGTTACAAAGGACATGATGGAAAGGGTTACTGCACTATATGAGGCTGGAGTAGATGTTGTTGTTGTAGATACTGCCCATGGACATTCTAAAGGGGTACTTGATGCTATTTATACAATAAAATCAAAATACCCGGATCTTCAGGTAATAGGTGGAAATGTTGCAACTGCTAAGGCAACAGCAGATTTAATAAGCTCTGGTGCAGACTGTATTAAAGTTGGAATAGGACCTGGATCAATTTGTACTACAAGGGTTGTTGCAGGAGTTGGAGTTCCACAGTTAACTGCAGTTATGGATTGTGCAGAGGAGGCTTCAAAATACGGGGTTCCAATAATTGCTGATGGAGGAATTAAGTATTCTGGAGATATAGTAAAGGCTCTTGCAGCAGGGGCATCAGCTGTTATGATGGGCTCTATGCTTGCAGGATGTGAAGAAAGCCCTGGAGATGAGGAAATATATCAGGGAAGAAAATTTAAGGTTTATAGAGGAATGGGTTCTATTGCAGCAATGCAAAAAGGTAGCAAGGATAGATACTTCCAAGAAGATAATAAAAAGCTTGTGCCTGAAGGGGTAGAAGGAAGAGTTGCCTATAAAGGTGCTGTTGCAGATACTATTTATCAGTTAATTGGTGGAATAAGGTCTGGAATGGGATACTGTGGTTCAAAGACTATAACTGAACTTTGGGAAAAAGCTGAATTTGTAGTACAAACATCAGCAGGTCTTAGAGAGAGCCACCCACATGATATTCAGATAACAAAGGAAGCTCCAAACTATACTACTGAAGGATAAATAGTTTAATATACATTTATATGCATATAAAAGCAGTAAAATGGAGGTTATTATGAATCAGGAATTGATAATAGTTATTGATTTTGGAGGGCAGTATAATCAGCTTATTGCAAGAAGGGTTAGAGAGTGCAGAGTTTATTGTGAAATAGTTCCCTACAGTACCCCTATAGATAATATAATTTCTAAAAATCCTAAGGGAATAATATTTACTGGAGGTCCTAACAGCGTTTATGATGAAGGAGCCCCAAGAATTGATAAGAGGATATTTGAGCTCAACATACCAATCCTTGGAATATGCTATGGTGCTCAGTTAATTGCCCATACATTAGGAGGACAGGTTTTAGGAACGGATATTAGGGAATATGGAAATACTAAAGTTAAATTTGATGTTAAGTCTCCTATTTTTAAAGACTTGCCAGAGGAAAGTGTATGCTGGATGAGCCATACGGATCAGATTATAAATCTACCTGAGGGATTTACTATTACAGCATTCAGTGAAAATTGTAAAGTTGCAGCTATGGAAAACGATAATTTAAAAATTTATGGTCTTCAATTTCATCCTGAGGTAAAGCACTCTGAATATGGCTTTAATATGATAAAAAACTTCTTATATAACGTATGCAAAGTTAGTGGAAGCTGGAGTATGGCTTCATTTATAGATGAAAAAGTCAAAGAAATTAAAAATATAGTTAAAGATAAAAAGGTTATATGTGCTTTATCAGGAGGGGTTGATTCTTCTGTTGCAGCTGTTCTTGTTCACAAAGCTATTGGAAAGCAGCTTACCTGTATATTTGTTGACCATGGCCTTTTAAGAAAAAATGAGGCACAGGAAGTATATACTACTTTTAAAAATAAGTTTGATATGGATCTTATTATGGTTGATGCTTCTAAGAGATTTTTAGGCAAGCTAAGTGGAGTATCTGACCCTGAAAGTAAGAGAAAGATAATAGGGGAAGAATTTATTAGGGTATTTGAAGAGGAAGCAGGAAAGCTTCAGGGAATAGAATTTTTAGTACAGGGAACAATTTATCCTGATGTTGTTGAAAGTGGCACAGGAACATCAGCTACAATAAAGAGCCATCACAATGTTGGAGGACTTCCAGAGGACCTTAATTTTAAACTTATAGAGCCATTAAGAGAGCTATTTAAGGATGAGGTTAGGGAAGTTGGAAGAAATCTTGGAATTCCTGAGGATATAGTATCACGACAGCCATTTCCAGGTCCTGGTCTTGCAATAAGGGTTTTAGGTGAAGTTACAGAGGAAAAACTTAATTTGGTAAGGGAAACTGACTTTATATTAAGAGATGAGATTAAAAAGGCAGGACTTGATAAGGAAATATGGCAGTACTTTACCGTTCTTCCCGATATAAGAAGTGTCGGAGTTATGGGTGATGAGAGAACCTATTCCCATACTATTGCAATAAGGGCAGTTGAAAGCGTTGATGGAATGACATCAGACTGGTTTAGGATTCCATACAATGTACTTGCAAAAATATCCTCAAGAATAGTAAATGAAGTTAAAGGAGTAAATAGGGTTGTTTACGATATTACAAGCAAACCACCAGCAACTATAGAGTGGGAATAAAAAAGGATCTTTTTTAATAGTTGGGGCGGGTATTTATTTAAATGCCTGCCCCAAGATTGTAGACAAAAACAGCTCTCCTTAGAGGAAGAGCTCAGGCTGTTGACAAACATATTTTGTCAACAGCCTGTGGGGCGTAGCAAAAAGGATTTTTAAAATTTATGTAGAATTATTATATATAGAAATAAGATTGTGTTAAGTAAATATGAAAAAATAGCGTAGCTACACGTATAATTACACAAAATTACACAGTTTTTTATGTAATCTGAATTAATAAAATTTGATAATACTGGATTTATCAAAAAAAGGCATGCCGAAGGCACCTACTTAAAACTTAAAATGTAGGTATGTTATGAATATATGGTTTATTTGAGAATTAAGCAGACAGAAGCCAGTTATTAATATTTTTTTCATCAACTAAAATACCAGCAACTTGTGCAGGAGTTAGATTGTTTAAAGAATAGTGAGGTCTTAAAAAATTATAATGGAAAATAAACATTGCTATTAGAGTGTTTGCACTTTCAAATGATTTAAAACCTCTTTTACGTTTATACCAGTCTTTAAATGTATCATTAAAAGCTTCTAGCAAGTTGTTGGATATATCATCTTTAAATGATTGAACTTTTATGTGTTTTGAAGTGTTAAAAATAGTTTTAGTAGCAAGATTATATGAGCCTAATCTATCGGTCACAATAGCTGATGGACATCCAAACTTACTTGCAGATTTAAACAAGGAAAAAGCTTGAGAAGCATCTCTTGAAGGAGATAAATTAAAACCAAGAACCATTCTGGTTTCTGAATCGATAATTAACCATAGATAATGTTTTTTACCATTAATAAAAACGACAGTTTCGTCGGCATGCCATTCATCAGATGTACTTAAATCAAGATTTTCAGTAAGTCTATTAGCTATACTTAGAAAAATTGGAGCAAATTTTTTGCACCAAGATGCAATAGTTACATGAGAAACTTTGACATTGTAGGTTAGTTTAAAAAATTGAGATATTCTTCTTGTTGAAGAACCATTTAGATAATAGAGGTTAAGTGCAGTAAGAATTAAAAATAATGGAAATCTCATTCTTTTAAAATCTGTTTTCCTTTAATTAATTCACAAGATGCAGAGGGTATATTAATAGGTTTTGCAACATAAATAGAATGACCACATTTTTTAGAGTTGCAAGTATAATGGGAATAGTACTCATAATCATGGCGCAAATAAGTACCACTACCACAAACAGGACAACGAGGGTATCCTCTCAATACACGATTTTTCTTACCTGAACAATCTTCAAGAGTAAACTGACGTTTACAATCTTTACATTGATATTTTTGATTACCTGCTTTGTCTTTCCCAAAGCGATAAAGATTAGAACTATGGCATCTTGGACATGAAATTTTATTCAATGACTTGCACATAATTTCATCTCTCCTTCGGAGGTATTTTGTTTTTGGCTATATATAAGATAACTCAAAGGGGAGATGAAATTCAAATATCATATAACTTAACAAAACTAGAAATAACTTTTGGAGGTATGTTATGATTAATGAAATTAAATCCAAACAACAAAAATTGGAAATGGTTTACATTGAAAATTTAGTTCCACAAGATCATATATTAAGGAAAATTGATAAATATATTGATTTCTCTTTTATTAGGGAAATAACTAAAGACTTATATTGCCATGATAATGGTAGACCAGCTGTGGATCCTGTTGTTCTTTTTAAAATGTTATTTATTGGATATTTATTTGGTATTAGATCAGAGCGGCAGCTCGTTAGAGATATTGAAGTTAATATTGCATATAGATGGTTTTTAGGATTTTCACTTACTGATAAGATTCCTGATCATTCAACTATTAGTCAAAATAGAAGAAGACGTTTTAAAAATACTGATATATGTCAAAAGATTTTTGATAATATTGTTTTACAAGCTATATCTCATGGTTTAGTTGAAGGAAAAATTCTTTATACTGACTCAACACATCTTAAGGCTAACGCCAATAAAAGAAAATTTATTGAAAAAGAAGTTGAAAAATCCGTTAAAGATTATATGTCAGAACTTGACAAAGCAATTGATGAAGATAGGATTGCTCATGGAAAAAAACCTCTAAAAAAAATTAAAAGAACATCAGAAACTAAAACTATAAGAGCAAGTACTACAGATCCTGAAAGTGGTTATATGATAAGAGATGGAAAGCCTGAAGTTTTTTTTACTTAGATCATAGAACTGTAGATAGTAAGCATAATATAATTGTAGATGTTTATGTTACTCCTGGAAATGTAAATGATGTAGACCCTTATTTAAGTAGAATTGATAGAATCATTAACACATTTGATTTTAAAGTGAAATATGTTGGATTAGATGCTGGGTATTTTACAAACTATATTTGTAAAGGTCTTTCAGATAGAAATATATTATATGCGATAGCTACTAAATTAGGTCCTCATGAAAAAGGTAAATATACAAAAAATAAATTTCAGTACATAAGAGAATGGGATGTTTATGCCTGTCCAAATAATTATTTTTTAAAATACAAGACTACTACCCGTCAGGGATATAAAGAATATGTTTGCAATAAAGAAATTTGTTCAAATTGTAGATTAAAAGATAAGTGTTTAACTGGGAAGAGTGAATTTAGAACTATTAGACGTCATGTATGGGAAGAATATAAAGATAAAAATATTGCTTTTTTAAAAACTGATAAAGGTAAAAGAATATACAAAAGAAGAAAGGAAACTATAGAGCGAAGCTTTGCAGATTCGAAAGAATTACATGGGCTTCGCTATTGCCGCTTCCGCGGATTATCTAAAGTAAGCGAACAATGCTTACTTACAGCAGCAGTTCAAAATATGAAAAAGATCGCAAGGGTGCTATCCCTTTTATTTTTTAGAAGTATTAATAAAATATTTATGTTAAAATCAAAAAATCTTTTTAAATATTTTTATGCTGCCGCATAAATAAACCCCTTGATTTTTAAAAACAAGGGGTTTATCAACAATCTGAGCTCTCCTTAGAGGAAGAGCTGTTTTTGTATGCAAAAATAATGGCTCTTTGTCAATAGTTGGGGTGGGTATTTGATTAGAATGTCTGTCTTTTCTTGCTTGAGAGTAATTTTAAAAAGATAGGTTGGATGGGGAAGAGTATCCCCTAAAAAATTGCACGACCAAAAGACCAATGGAAGATAGATACTTAAAATATGGTATTATAATTTTTTTAATTACAGCAATCAAGAATTCTATTTCTAAACCTATCAAAGTTTTTTAAAGCCGAAGGCATTTCTTTTAATAACTTTAATTTTGTTATTAAAACCTTCAGTACAAGCATTTGTATATGGTATATCAAAAGAATTTACTATTTCATTAAAATATCTAATATAAGTATTAGCACATCTTTCAAATTCTTTAAGCCTACTGTTTTGTGCAAGTCTTATCCATTCCTTTAATAAAACATGAGCTTCTTTAGAAGAAGAGGCAGTTTCAGTTATTTTTAAAAGTTTTTCCTTTAATGTGTGAGCAATAGCTAAATCACTATTGTAAGAAAACATAACTTGCAAAGCTAATTTTGAATCTTCATCAAGCAAGTTAGATCTTTTAAGAATAAGTTTTTTGCTTTTTTAAAGTATTTTCTTAATTTAACAGATAGCTCTTTTTGTATATGTTTTCTAACTGCTTCTACAGCCCACATAGCATGCCTAATATAATGAAATTTATCAATAACAATAATGGCATTTTTAAAGTAAGTTTTATCTAAATCAATATAAGGTTGCCACATATCACAAATAAAATATTCAACGCTATCGCGATTTTTAATTTTTTTAAAGTAGTTCGATAGGACGTGAAACTGTCTGTCTTTAATAACATCGATGATTTTTTTGGTTCTTTCCAAAGTTAGTTGAAATTAAGTAATAATACCTTTTGCCTAAGAAATTCAAAACTGCAACGACCATACATAATTCTCTTTATAACCTTTATTTTATTTATAATTCCTTCAGCTAAACCATTACTATATTCATATCTTATTGCATTCTTTACTGCTTCAAAATCTCTTTCTATTCCTGATATATAACTATTTAATTCAGGTATGTTTAACTCTTTTACTTCTTTAATCCATTTATCTATTTTATATATGTCTTTACTAGAAAGTATTTCTTTAAATTGCTTAACTAATTGATATATTTGTTTTAATTGAGGATAAAGCATTAGTACTTTTTCTAACTGTTCTTTTGTAATAGACTCAATTTTTTCAATATCTTTATAAAGTAATTTTATTAGGTTTTTTCTCTCAATGTTTTCATATTCATTGTTTATATGCTGCAAATTTTCAGTATTTCTTTTAATGTTTGCAATAAAATGTCTTACTAATGAATCTGACCCATTATATCCCTTATCTTTAATTATGTTGAATATTTTTGTTGAATTATAACCATTTGAATAGAGAGTTATAATTTCATCTTTATATTTATCTAGTTTACTTTTAAATTTATTTCCTACTGATGCATGATTTAATGTACCATCTGATTCAATGTATTTTTTTACTGTTTTACGGTCTAAACTTAATTCTTTAGATATTTGTGTTAGATTATAACCTTTTTCCTTTAGAGATTTAACCTTTTTAATTAGTTCTTCCTTTTGTTTGCGTTTAATTTCTTGATTGGCTTTTGCAATAATTTTTTTGTCATATTTTTCTTTTTCGCTATTATCTATCTTACAATATTTTATTACGCTTTTATTACCAATTCCTAAGGATAAACATATTTGGTTTATTGTATATCCTTTAGACCTCATTTCTTTTACTGCAAGTATTAATTCCCATTTTGTCTGATAATGATATTTATTCTTTATTTTAAGTATGTCTTGTTCCTGTATTATTTTAGGACTTTCAATTTTTATAACATGTTTAATAGTTCTTTTTATATATTCTTTGCAATAATCAGTTAAATTCTTTAATAAATGAAATCTATCGCTTATTTGTATTGCCAGAGGATGTGAATCTTTAATGACCTTTGAATAAGTAATAGATCCATCTCTACTGAATACTTCTATATCAGGATATTCATCTAACCATGTTTTTACCTTTTCATAATCTCTGGAATTTATAATATCAATAACTTTCTTAGTTTCTATATCTATCATTACTGTAGCATATTTATCTCTACGTTTTAATGCAAAATCATCTATACATACCTTTTTTATTAAATTTTTATCTATTTGAAAGATTGTTTTTTTTTATAATATTGCATATAGTACTTTTACTAATATCTACAGTATTTTTCTTTAATATTTTTGATGCAGTAATAGAACTTACATTTTTTGAAATATTTAATATTTCTTTTTCAAGCCTTTTAGTTTTCTTTGATTTATCTGATATAAACTCAAATCTTTCAGCAAATGTTTTTTTACTGCATTCAGGATTTTTACAAAACATTTTTCTGTTTTTAAGAATTATTTTTGTCTTTTTATCTTGAATAGGAAGATCCTGAAAACTCTTTTCATAGTAAGAATGTACTTTATATGAAACAGTATTACAATAAGGACATACAGCTTCAGCATTTTTAGAATTAACATATATATAAATAGTATCTTCTATTATTTCATACTTCTCTAATATTAACTTTTTATCCAATAATTTTATTAACGCTTCCATATTACAAATTTCTCCTTTAGTTCAAGTACCATATTAGTATATCAAATATAACATAGTGATTTCAACTAACTTTGGAAAGAACCGAATTTTTATTGACAATAACAATCTTTAAGATGTTTGTATGAAACATATTTAAATGAATTTCTCAATTGATGTATTATGCACCTTTGTATTTCTGACTTTGGATAAGCTGCTTGTATAGCTTCTTTCATTCCAGTGAGACCATCAACACAGAAAACCAGAACATCTTCTACACCCCTGCCCTTAAGGTCGTTAAGGACTCCAAGCCAGAATCTTGATGATTCATTTTCTCCTATCCATATACCAAGAACTTCTTTATATCCCTCAATGTTAACCCCAAGAACAACATAAGCTGCACGATTAAGAATACGTCCTTCTTCTCTTACTTTATAATGTATAGCATCCATAAATATAAAGGAATAAATTTTTTCTAAAGGTCTACTTTGCCATTCCTTAACTTCTGGAATAATACGATCTGTAATTTTACTAACATGCTCTGGTGATATATCTATGCCATAGAGATCTTTAATTTGATCCTGTATATCTCTTGTGCTCATTCCTCTAGCATAAAGGGATATTATCTTATCTTCAATTCCAGAGATATCTGTTTTATTTTTAGGAACAATTTTAGGCTCAAATTCGCTATTTCTGTCTCTTGGGACATCGATTTCCATTTCACCAAATTCAGTTTTAATTGTTTTTTTAGAAAATCCATTTCTGCTGTTATCGGTTTGCTTATTTTTTACATCATATTTTTCATAGCCTAAAGTTGTATCAAGCTCCGCTTGAAGCATTTCTTCTAAGACATCTTTAAATAATTCTTTAAGGGTAGATTGGATTCCAGGTACACTTGTGATGTTATTTTCTTTAATAAATTCTTTTAGTTGTGCTTTTGATAAAAGTGACATTAAAAATCTCCTCCTTGTCCTTTTCTCTTAATTCTTGCCAAGAAGGAGATACTTAAATCACTTTACACAAAATTTTTTACATACTCTTGAATTATTTTTTTAAAATTCTTCAATTTATAAAATCATGTTTTTTTCAGAGTACTTGGCTTTTTTACAATAAATTATTAGGCATATAGCAATGGCATATAATAGTGGGCAAAGCCTTTACCTTTCATAGATGACTAATAATTTATTACAATTCTCTCAAAGGATATGGAAGACTAATTTAATAATTAAGCTTAAATACTATGATAATCTACAACTATAGTGATATAATACAAAAATAACAGGTAGCCTAAAAGTAAGCTTTTGTTGAAAATAATGATCAAAATTGCTTAAACTATTTTAATATCAGGGTGGCATCTATGCTTCTTTCTCCTACAGTAAATTAACTCTATCTTTCTTTATTTGGGCTTAAAATATTTGTAGTTGTATATGGCATAATTCTTACCTCCGTGTTGTTTATTTGTTAGCAACTTTTATTTAACACGAAGTAAGGACTTATGCCAATTTTTATTTTTTGGTAGTATTACCAATTAGACTTTTATTTTTGCATAACTAAAGTTATTTTATATAAATTCCAATCGTTCAGCAAAGTTTTTTTTGCTGCATTCAGGATTTTTATAAAACATCTATCTGTTTTTAAGAATTATTTTTGTCTTTTTATTTTGAATAGAAAGATCCTGAAAACTCTTTTCATAGCAAGAATATGCTTTATCTGAAGAAGTATTACAATAAGGATATATAGCTTCAGAATTTTTAGATTTAACATATATATAAATAGTATCTTCTATTATAAATCTTGTTACATAGAGAGTTACATAAAAAACAAAAAACATTTCGAGAACAAATAAGAATATTTTATAAAATTTTACTTTATAAAAAATAATAAATTTTTAATGTATTGACACATCAAATGTATAGCATTATAATTTAAATGAACTTATGAAAATATATTGAACATTTGTAAAAATAAATAATATAGTATTGTACATATTTTCATTTTGTTACTATTAATTTTTTAAATAAGAATGGAGGAAGAGTTATGTTGGGATTAAATTACAAACTTCAGGAATTAGAAAGAATGGGAAAATTTATTTGCACTGGTATTATTGGTGCTGGACAAATGGGAAGAGGTATGGTTAGTCAGATGATACTGATGAGTGGTATGAAACCTTCAATAGTTGTTGATATTAACTTAGAAAGAGCTAGACAAGCATTTATCAGTGCTGGAATTAGTGAAGGAGAGATACTTATACCTAAAACACAAGAACAAGCGGATGAATGGATGAAAAAAGGAAAATTTATTATTACAGACAATAGTGATTTCGCTACTAAATCAGAAGTTATTCAAGTAGTTATAGAAGCGACAGGTGTAACTGAAGTAGGAGCTAAAATCGCTCTTGATACGATAATGAATAAGAAACATATTGTAATGTTAAATGCAGAAACCGATGCTGTAGTAGGTCCATTACTTAAAAAACTAGCTGATAATGCAGGGGTAGTATATACAGGAGCAGCTGGAGATGAACCAGGAGCTGTAAAGGAATTATATGATTTTGCGGTAGCAATGGGATTTGATGTTAGAGTAATAGGAAAAGGTAAGAACAACAAACTGGATTTTGATTGCAACCCAGATACAGTATTGGAGGAAGCAACAAAAAGAGGTGTTAGTCCTCATATGCTTGCAGCCTTTAAAGAAGGAAGCAAAACAATGGTTGAGTTGGCGGTTATGTCAAATGCAACAGGTTATGTTCCAGATATAAGAGGAGCTCATGGTATTGCTGGTAAAGTAGATGAATTGCCAAGCAAGCTAAGTTTAAAAGAAGAGGGTGGTGTGCTTAATAAATATGGTGTAGTAGAATTTGTTAACGGAATTGCACCGGGGGTATTTGTAATTGTAACAAGCAAACTTCCTGAAGTAAAAAAAGAGATGGAATACCTAAGCATGGGAAAGGGTCCAAACTATATATTATATAGACCATATCATCTATGTAGCTTAGAAACTCCATTATCAGCAGCTAAGGCAGTATTAGATCATCAGGCAACAATAGCACCATTAAACGGATTAGTTTCTGAAGTAATTACAGTTGCTAAAAAGGATTTAAAAGCGGGGCAAAATTTAGATGGAATAGGTGGATATACTGTCTATGGAACAATTGAGAGAGCGGAAATAGCTAAAGAGTTAAATGCACTGCCAGTTGGATTAGTAAATAAGAACACTATTTTAAAGAAAGATGTAAAGAAAGGTGAGATTATTACTTACGATATGGTTGAATTAAGAGAAGATTCACTGCTTCTTCAATTAAGAAGACTTCAGGATAAAATGTTTAACCTATAATTTTAGTATCAAAAATAAAAGTCCAATTGGCAATAATTCAAAAAAATAGAAATTAAGATGTGTTCTTGTTTCATGTTAAATAAAGTTATCACACAAAATAAGACTCAGGGATATGGACAATGTCATATATATCAATATAAATAATAAGTCCAAATAATAAAATAATCTACTATATAAATAATGTAAGCTACGGTGTATTAAAATTACAATTTAACCATTTATCCTGTCTAATTCAGAGCTTAATTAATATACATGGCAATAAATCAATTTCTTCAATTGACGAAAGTATTTCATCTGCAAAAGATAGAAACTATATTTACAAGTTTCTAAGCTGATACAAGTTGGATGATGTATTTTAGATAAAAACCGTTTTTATTAGGAATAATCTTCATAAATTGTTTAAACAAATATTGATACTTAATTATATTTGTCCATTTAATTCAACTTCTAAAGTTATAAGTAAAATAAGTTGCAACACATAGGTCGCAATATATTTAAGCTTTGTTGCAACTTAATTATAAAAAAGATTTAAACTATAAAAAACG
This sequence comes from Caloramator sp. E03, assembly GCF_006016075.1. Classification (NCBI taxonomy): domain Bacteria; kingdom Bacillati; phylum Bacillota; class Clostridia; order Eubacteriales; family Clostridiaceae; genus Caloramator; species Caloramator sp. E03. The sequence goes on from NZ_CP040093.1 coordinate 2,096,478, forward strand.
AATATGGGGGTGGTTTAAGGAACTATATATGTAGTATTAGAATTATTTAAACATTAGACAATAAAATGACATGTGGATTTACTTCTTTTGAAAAAGTAAAATTGTTTATACTAAAAGAAAAGAAATTGTTTTGTTCTGGTAAACGTATTAGAAAAATAAAAATTGAAGAAAAATGATAATAATTATTTTATAATTTTTTTAGGAGGGGAAATCTATGCTAATGGGCTTAGCAAAATTTGCAGAGGCATTTATAGGATTATTTCAAAAGGGTGGAGAGACTTTTGTCGGTTTAGTAAGTGGTATTTTACCAACACTTATAGTATTAATAACTGCAGTTAATGGTTTAATTCAAATTATAGGAGAAGAGAGAGTAAACAAAGTAGCAAAATTAGCAACAAAAAACTTTATTACAAGATATACAGTATTCCCAATTATGGCGGTATTTTTTCTTGGGAATCCAATGTGTTATTCTTTTGGTAGATTTGTCGATGAGAAGTATAAGCCGGCTTTTTATGATGCAGCAGTATCTTTCGTACATCCTATTACTGGTTTATTTCCACATGCAAATCCAGCAGAATTATTTGTTTATATGGGAATTGCACAGGGAATTACCACTTTAGGGTTACCTTTAGGAAAATTAGCACTGAGATATTTTTTAGTTGGAGTTATTGTCATCTTTATTAGAGGAATAATAACAGAAAAGATAACAGCTTATATGTTAAATAAAAACGCACAATTAACAACAAAAACATTAGAAACTATGTAAAAAATAAGAGGAGGGGGATATCATGTATAATTGTGTAAAAATAGAAAAAGGTCCAAATGGCTGGGGAGGACCGTTAATCATACAGCCTACAGAAAAGAGAAATAAAATTGTAAGTGTAACAGGGCATGAAATACATCCTATAGCTAAGAAAATTGCAGAGTTGACCAATGGAGAATTAGTAAATGGCTTTGTAACGGGTGTACCTGAGGATGAAATAGCAGTAGTAGTTGTTGACTGTGGAGGTACAGCAAGATGTGGTGTGTATCCTAAGAAAAGAATTTATACTGTAAATATTATGCCGGTTGGACAAGCAGGCCCATTAGCTAAATATATTACAGAGGATATTTATGTGTCAGATGTTAAGGAAGCAAATATTTCATTATATAGTGGAGTAATTAATAAAACAGAAACAGCTAAATTAACAAAAGAAGAGAAAAACATTTATAAAAATAAACAAGCACAAAATGGTAAACAAAATTTCTTAGTTAAACTAGGAAATGGAATTGGAGATGTAGTAGGTAAGTTTTATCAAGCAGGAAGGGAAACAATTGAATCAGTTATTAAAAATATTCTTCCATTCATGGCTTTTGTAAGTATGCTAATTGGAATAATATTAAAGTCTGGAATAGGAGATTTTATAGCAAAAACAGTTACACCATATGTTGGCTCACTACCAGGATTACTGATTATATCAGTAATATGTTCTATTCCAGTTTTATCACCAATACTAGGACCAGGGGCAGTAATAGCTCAGGTAGTAGGAGTGTTAATTGGTGTAGAGATAGGTAAGGGGAATATACCGCCACAATATGCATTACCAGCATTATTTGCAATAAATGCTCAAGTTGGAGGGGACTTTGTACCAGTAGGGTTAAGTTTAGGAGAGGCTTCACCGGAAACTATAGAAGTAGGTGTACCTTCAGTGTTGTTTTCAAGACTCATAACTGGGCCATTAGCAGTACTAATTGCTTATTTTATGGGTATTGGCTTATATTAGAATTTGTACCTTTATTTATAGATTCTTTGTTAAATAAGGCTTTTGTCAATAGTTGGGGCGGGTATTTCATTAGAATGCCTGTCCTTTCTTGTTTGAGAGTGATTTTAGAAAGATAGGTTGGATAGGGGAGAGTGCCCCATAAAAAATTGTAGGACAAAAAGACCAACGGCAGTTGGTTTTGTAAAATATGGTATTATAATTTACTTTAATTACAGCAATGAAGAATTCTATTTCTAAACCTATCAAAGTTTTTAAAGCCGAAGACATTTCTTTTAATAACTTTAATTTTGTTATTAAAACCTTCAGTACAAGCATTTGTATATGGTATATCAAAAGAATTTACTATTTCATTAAAATATCTAATATAAGTATTAGCACATCTTTCAAATTCTTTAAGCCCACTGTTTTGTGCAAGTTTTATCCATTCATTTAATAAAACATGAGCTTCTTTAGAAGAAGAGGCAGTTTCAGTTATTTTTAAAAGTTTTTCCTTTAATGTGTGAGCAATAGCTAAATCACTATTGTAAGAAAACATAACTTGCAAAGCTAATTTTGAATCTTCATCAAGCAAGTTAGATCTTTTAAGAATAAGTTTTTTGCTTTTTTTAAAGTATTTTTTTAATTTAACAGATAGCTCTTTTTGTATACGTTTTCTAACAGCTTCTACAGCCCACATAGCATGCCTAATATAATGAAATTTATTAATAACAATAATGGCATTTTTAAAGTAAGTTTTAGCTAAATCAATATTGGTGTTAGTATAGTTTTGTAGACATATTAACTCGAACAAATTAAAATAAAATTAGAGAGAGGATGTGTCTACAAAATGGTAAGAAATCAAAGGAAATATACCGATGAATTTAAAAATACAATAGTAGAGCTATATAATTCAGGAAAAAGTTTAGCAGAGTTAAGCAGCGAATATGGCATTTCAAAGTCTACTATTAACGGTTGGATAAAAAACTCCAGACCTGTTGTTATTGATGAAGGTAAAGTTGTAATTATGAAAGAGTATAAGGCATTGAAGCAGGAGACGGTCAGGATTAAGGAGAAAAATGAAATACTAAAAAAAGCCATGGCCATATTTGCCAAACAGTAGATTCTATCTTTAAATTCATAGATGATAATAAGGACAAACATGATGTTAAGCTAATGTGTAAACTGCTTAAGGTTTCAAGAAGCTCTTATTACAAAAGCCTTAACCAAGTTGAAAGTAAAAGAAGTATTGAGAATAAAAGATTAAAAGAAGAAATTCTTAAAATATATAATGATAATAAAAAACGTTATGGAGCTCCTAAAATTTATAAAATACTAATAAGTCATGGAGAATCCATAAGTTTAAAGAGAGTTCAAAGGTTGATGAATGATTTAGGTATAAAGTCAATAGTTTGTAAGAAGTACAAGCCCTATTCATCTAAAACCAAGGTTGAAAAAAGGGAAATCATCTTAAAAAGAAATTTTTCAACAACTACAATCAATGAAAAATGAGTTACAGATATTACATATATCCATACTTTGCGTGATGGATGGTGCTACCTTGCTTCTGTGATGGACCTTCATAGTAGAAAAATAATAGGCAATAATAGGTTATGCCTTTGATAAGGTTATGAATAGTGATTTAGCTATTAGAGAATGCTTATGAATGTCAGAAGCCAGGTAAACAGGTTATATTACCCAGTGATTTAGGAACATAGTATACAATCTTTAAATTTGCATAATATATATCAGAAATAAAATTTATTCACTCATTCAGTTCCAAGGGAAATCCCTATGACAATGCCTGGTGTTAGTATATTAGTGTAGACACAAAAAGCCGAACGCCTTAAAATATAAAAAGGGAAGGAAGTGTCTACAATGGCAAAAGGGCAAAAGTATTATACAGAAGAATTTAGAAAGACAATTGTAGAGCTCTATAACTCTGGTAAGAGTTTGGCAGAACTTAACAGCGAATATGGCATATCAAAATCAACAATTAATGGATGGATTAAGAAAGCTAAACCAATAACTGTGGATAAAGATACAACTATAACGTCAGTAGAGTATCAAACAATGTTAAAGAAGATGGCAAGGCTTGAGGAGGAAAATGAAATATTAAAAAAAGCCATGGCCATATTCGCAAAGAAGTAACCTCTATTTTTGAATTTATCAATGAGCATAAAGAAGAGCATGATATTAAGCTAATGTGTGAAGTCTTAAAGGTTTCAAGAAGCTCTTTTTATAAGTATCTAAACAAAACCGAAAGCAAAAGAAGCATAGAAAACAAGATGTATGAGGAAGAAATACTGAAGATCTATAAAAATAGTAAAGGTCGTTATGGTGCTCCCAAAATACATAAAGTGTTGCGTGAGGAAAGAGGACATGCCATAAGCCTTAAGAGAGTCCAAAGGATTATGAAAAAACTAAATATAAAGTCCATAATTATCAAAAAATTCAGACCTCAATTTTCCAAAAGCAAAATAGAAGCTAAAGAAAACGTTTTAAAAAGAGATTTTTCAACAACTACAATAAATGAAAAATGGGTTACTGATATAACTTATATTTATACACTCAAGGACAGATGGTGCTATCTTGCTTCAGTTTTGGATCTTCATACAAAGAAAATTATTGGCTATGCTTTTTCAAAGACTATGGATACAGAACTAGCTATAAAAGCCGTAGAAAATGCCTACATAACTCAAAAACCAAAGAATACTGTTATACTCCACAGTGATTTGGGCTCACAGTATACAAACTCTAAATTTGATGATTATCTTAAAGAGCATAATATAGTTCATTCCTTCAGCGGCAAGGGATGCCCCTATGACAATGCTTGTATAGAATCCTTTCATGCTACACTAAAAAAGGAAGAAGTAAACTTAGCTACATACTATGACTTTGATGCTGCAAGAATAGCTATATTTGAATACATAGAATCCTGGTATAATAGAAAAAGGCTTCATAGCAGTATCGGTTATATGACTCCTCAACAGCTTGAAGATGCCTTAAGAAAAACTGCATAAAAGTTTGAGTTTTTGTGTCTACTATATTGACATAAATCCATAAAGATATTAATAGGATAAAAGATTAACAAATCCAGTAGAAGGCTTTATAGCTTACTCTACTGGATTTGTTTTATCAAAGGATAAATGGTTAGCAAATACGTAAATTTTTTGACGCTTACGCTTTTGCTTACATTTTATGTGCGAAAGTTGAGTTATTAAAATAATCCTCAAAATTAAAATTAATTAAAAAGTTTCATTATAGTTTATTCTCCTAATACAATGATTTTACATTTACGAGTACGTGATCTTGTACGATCAAAATCTACAAAGTATATATAACCAGTTGTTCCTACTCCTAATTTTCCATTGTCAACTTCAAATACCTGACTGGAACCAAGTAATGTTGCTTTTAAATGTGCATCGCAATTTAAAAGGGCAGAGCGATCTCCGTTTGGTAGATAATCTTCTGCATCTGGCCATGAAGCAACAGCTTTGTAATGATTTTCACCAGGATAGTTATATTGCCCTTCTGAAACATGGTCTGGAATTATTTTTTGAAGAATATTATTCAAATCGGCTTGAAGAAATTCATCCCCATTTTCAGTATAATCATGAACAAATTCTTCAAAGAATACAGAACAGGTGGTATGTGGAGAAATAACAACACAAATACCATTTTTAATTTTACTCTTTTTTATTATTTCTTGTACAAAAGGAGTAATATTAAAAAAAGTTGGAGTACCTCCATGTGAGGTTAAATTAATTTGTTCTTTATAGATATTCATACTATGACCTCCCATTAATATTTTATCTATTACTATTACTGCTTTTAAATTATTTATATCTATCATTAAAATACTCTTAAGTGTAATTTTTCAATACTTCATATTTTCGTTTGTAGCCTTAACAATTGCTTGTATCATTTCTTCTAGTTTTTTTCCTTTGTCTGGAGCATTGAGTATTCCACTTGTTGCACCGGAGCCATCAGCACCATTTACTATTACTTTGTAAACATCCTCACCAGTAGTTATCCCTGAAGCCTGCATGACTAAAATATTTTTATCTATTTCTTTTATCTTAGTGGTAGTTTCAATCATATATTCGGAACTGCTTGTCTTTCCAGTTCCAATTAAAGCAGTTGGTTCACACAATAATATATCAGGACCTAACTTAGCAATAGCAATGGCTTCTTCAAGGCAATCAGCACAAACAATTGTAATAATATCTAATTCTTTTGCTCTTTTAATAGTTTTAACCAAATTAGTTAATGTAAGAGAGTGTTCTGCATGATTTAAGAATACTGCCTCAGCTCCTGCTGCTTTTAATGATTCAGGTAAAATATATCCCATTCCACGTCCTGGAACTAATGGATCCATATGTTGAGCTGTTATTTTAATATATTTTGTATGAGACTTTATATTAGCCAAATCTGTAAAAGGTGCAGTATAGAATATATCTATCCCATACTTTTCAGCAAGCTTATCTGCAACAAGTGCAAGCTGCAAACTTTCTTCCCCATATAAATATGATTTTGGATTAACTATAAAAAAAGGTGTTCTTATTTTTTTCATTTTTTTACCTCACTCTATAAATTTTTTTGTTTGAAATACATCATAATAATGTTCAAGGCATTCTTTCATGCCTTCTATTTGTGCATTTCGCAATTCATAATAATCATTGTATTTAGTATTTTTTGTTTTATTAAATGCTGCAGTTACCAAATCAGTGTAAATATTTATTTTACTTATTCCTTCAGTAGCACATCTTCTAAGATTATCATCTCCTGTTGATGAACCTCCATGAAGTACTAAAGGAGTATCTATTGCATTTCTAATTTCCATTAGCCTTTTGAAATCTATAACTGGTTTTCCTTTGTAAGTCCCATGAGCTGTTCCTATAGATATTGCTAGAGAATCTACCTCTGTAAGTTCAACAAATTTCTTTGCTTCTTCAACGGTTGTATAAATACTATTACTATTATCTTTACTTTTGTAATCCTCTCCACCACCAACATGTCCTATTTCAGCTTCTACAACTACTCCTCTAAGATGAGCATACTCAACAATCTCCCTTGTCTTTTTTACATTATCTTCAAAGGAATCCATAGAAGCATCTATCATTACGGACTTGAAACCTTCATCTATAGCCCTAATTATTAGTTCTTTAGTTGTACCATGATCAAGATGTAATACAGCAGGAATCTTTGCCTTTTCTGCATAATATTTACCTAGATATATTGCCTCATCAAAGGTTAAAAATTTCTTATGAACTTCTGCATATGCTAAAATAATTGGCAAATTAAGCTTTTCTGCAACTTCAATATAAGCTTTAATGGAAACTTGATCTACATAATTTGGAGCTGGTATAGCAAAATTTTTTTTTCTTGTTACCTTATATAATTCTTTTGACGAAACTATCAAAATATCATCTCCTTTAAAAATTATATACTCAATTTTGGCACATAAAAATGTAAGCTAAAGTTTTTTAAATTTAAAATTTTAAAACAAAAATATTCTACAATTTGGTATAATAGAATTACGACAAACAAATACACCATTGAATGGAATATTTTGAATACTATTATACAAAATAAAGATGTAAAATTAGATTTACTAATGATTAATTTTTTAAAAATAGTAAGATTGCTTCTATTCTTAATCAGTGTAATTTTTCTAAATAAAGTGGAGTTCCATGTATTGCAGTTTTTAAATTTATATTATTGCTTGTATTTACAAGTAAAAACATATACCGTACGTTTGAAGCAAATTATAATGTAGATTTTTCAAAAGATACGGCGTATAGATTTTTAAACTCTTTAAGATTTAATTGGAAAAAATATTTATTACTTCTATCCTCATCAATTATAAAAAATACTTTGGCAGTATTGACTTCTCATGATAGAGTAAATGTACTTATTGTAGATGATTCAATGTATAGCAAAAATAGAAGTAAATCAGTTGAACTTCTTGCATAAGTTTTTGACCTTGTACAAGGAAAATATTTGCAAGGTTTTTTGTCTATTAACTCTTGGATGGTCAGATCGAAACACATTTTTACCAGTTGCTTTTTCCTTGCTTTCCTCAGAAAAAGAAGAAAACATACTTTACGATGTTAATAAATTTATTGATAAAAGAACTAATGGATATAAACTACGTAAAGAAGCTGTTAGTAAATCCTCTAATATTATGATTGATATGATTGCTGAAGCTTTATAATATGGGATTCCAGCATCTTATGTTTTATTTGACAGTTGGTTTACTTATCCTAAAACTTTGATAAAAATACTTAAACTAAAATTGCATACAATATCTATGGTTAAATCAATGTAAAGGATATATTACCGCTACAATGGTAAATGTTACAATATAAATGATTTATATGCTTCTTTAAAGAAAAAACGTGGCAAGGCTAAAATATTATCTTCAGTTATTGTGGGTATTGGCTTTGATGAAAACGGTAATAAAGTTAAAGCTAAAATTGTATTTTTAAGAGATAATAACAGAAGTCATAACTATCTTACTCTTATCTCAACAGATATAACGCTGAATGATGAAGAAATCATAAGAATTTATGTCAAACGTTGGGATATTGAGGTTTTCTTTAAAATGAATGAGTCTTTTCTCAAACTTGGCAAAGAATTTCAAAGCTGTTCTTATGATTCTATGGTAGCTCATACATCAATTGTTTTTACCAAATATATCATGCTTTTAATAGAAAATCGAAACATTAAGGATTTAAGAACTATTGCTGGATTATTTTTTTCAATGCTGTGATGAACTACAAAATATTCAATTTTGCGAAGCCTTACGGCCTGTCATAAATATTTTAAAAAATCTATTAAGTGAAAAATTAACTCTTTCAAAGGACATTATTGTCTGAATTATAGATAATTTTATTAAGGCTCTGCCTTGTTATATCAAGGAAAAGTTAGTGTTATTGTCCTGCGAAAGTTGAGTATTTAATTTATCTTATGCATGCACTCTATAATTTAGATTAAGAAAGATACAGTTATGCTATAAAAATTTCAAAAGAGCTTCTTGAAAAATGAGAGATATAAAATAAAATGCTCATGAAAAAAGATTGAAAATAAATCCAGTAGAAGGCTTTATAGCTTTCGCTACTGGATTTATTTTATTTAAAGGATAAATGGTTAGCGAATACGAGATTTTTGAGTCATATATTCTAATTTATAACTTTAGATAGATAGGCAATTTTAAAAATCAAATTACTAATTATGGAAAATATAAAAGCATAGCAATATTTATCCAATCTTAGGGATTAAAATTTACGTGATGATAAAATACTGTTGTTAAAATTTGTTATACAACTTTTAGATACTTGTAAACCTTATTTAATGGTACATTTTTTTATACTTTATAGTATATAAATTGAATTAATTCTTTAGCCAATAGGCTATTTTGATAGTTTATTGCTTCAAAAATAGTTTTAATATAAGGGTTTTTTGATATATTCTAAACACTTCTAACATTGCTCTTTTATGGAGTAAGGTTTATAGTCAATAGGTATAGAAGTATACCCTGCTACAAAATCAGAAGTAACAACACAGTGAGACCACACATTTTTGTCTTCGGCATGAGAAAAATGATCATTTAAACGCTACATCTTTTTAGTCGCAGGTTTGGGATTTATAATATTATCAATAACTAAAAACCCTACGGGTTTTGACTTTATATATCTTTCAAGAAACAAGTTTAAATAAGTAATGAGGCTTCTGTTAAGAAATTTATCATCCCATTGAGAATTGCTTAGAAACTTGTAAATATAGTTTCTATCTTTTGCAGATGAAATACTTTCGTCAATTGAAGAAATTGATTTATTGCCATGTATATTAATTAAGCTCTGAATTAGACAGGATAAATGGTTAAATTGTAATTTTAATACACCGTAGCTTACATTATTTATATAGTAGATTATTTTATTATTTGGACTTATTATTTATATTGATATATATGACATTGTCCATATCCCTGAGTCTTATTTTGTGTGATAACTTTATTTAACATGAAACAAGAACACATCTTAATTTCTATTTTTTTGAATTATTGCCAATTGGACTTTTATTTTTGATACTAAAATTATAGGTTAAACATTTTATCCTGAAGTCTTCTTAATTGAAGAAGCAGTGAATCTTCTCTTAATTCAACCATATCGTAAGTAATAATCTCACCTTTCTTTACATCTTTCTTTAAAATAGTGTTCTTATTTACTAATCCAACTGGCAGTGCATTTAACTCTTTAGCTATTTCCGCTCTCTCAATTGTTCCATAGACAGTATATCCACCTATTCCATCTAAATTTTGCCCCGCTTTTAAATCCTTTTTAGCAACTGTAATTACTTCAGAAACTAATCCGTTTAATGGTGCTATTGTTGCCTGATGATCTAATACTGCCTTAGCTGCTGATAATGGAGTTTCTAAGCTACATAGATGATATGGTCTATATAATATATAGTTTGGACCCTTTCCCATGCTTAGGTATTCCATCTCTTTTTTTACTTCAGGAAGTTTGCTTGTTACAATTACAAATACCCCCGGTGCAATTCCGTTAACAAATTCTACTACACCATATTTATTAAGCACACCACCCTCTTCTTTTAAACTTAGCTTGCTTGGCAATTCATCTACTTTACCAGCAATACCATGAGCTCCTCTTATATCTGGAACATAACCTGTTGCATTTGACATAACCGCCAACTCAACCATTGTTTTGCTTCCTTCTTTAAAGGCTGCAAGCATATGAGGACTAACACCTCTTTTTGTTGCTTCCTCCAATACTGTATCTGGGTTGCAATCAAAATCCAGTTTGTTGTTCTTACCTTTTCCTATTACTCTAACATCAAATCCCATTGCTACCGCAAAATCATATAATTCCTTTACAGCTCCTGGTTCATCTCCAGCTGCTCCTGTATATACTACCCCTGCATTATCAGCTAGTTTTTTAAGTAATGGACCTACTACAGCATCGGTTTCTGCATTTAACATTACAATATGTTTCTTATTCATTATCGTATCAAGAGCGATTTTAGCTCCTACTTCAGTTACACCTGTCGCTTCTATAACTACTTGAATAACTTCTGATTTAGTAGCGAAATCACTATTGTCTGTAATAATAAATTTTCCTTTTTTCATCCATTCATCCGCTTGTTCTTGTGTTTTAGGTATAAGTATCTCTCCTTCACTAATTCCAGCACTGATAAATGCTTGTCTAGCTCTTTCTAAGTTAATATCAACAACTATTGAAGGTTTCATACCACTCATCAGTATCATCTGACTAACCATACCTCTTCCCATTTGTCCAGCACCAATAATACCAGTGCAAATAAATTTTCCCATTCTTTCTAATTCCTGAAGTTTGTAATTTAATCCCAACATAACTCTTCCTCCATTCTTATTTAAAAAATTAATAGTAACAAAATGAAAATATGTACAATACTATATTATTTATTTTTACAAATGTTCAATATATTTTCAATTGTTCAAATAGATTATAATGCTATATTTTTCTTATGTCAATACATTTAAAAAAATTTATATTTATTATTTAAAAACTTATAAATGTAAATGCAACTTTGATTTGTTGCAGATAGAATATTTTTTGAAATTGAAGAAATTGATTTATTGCTTGTACGGATATTAAGTCTTGTATTCAATTGGAAAAATAATTCAATCGAGGTTTAGACCAACTATCTATAATTTACATTGTTTATATAGTTATAAATTTTTTATTTGAGCTTAAAATATTTGTATTTGTATAAGGCATACTTCTTTCCTCTGCGTTGTTTATTTGTTTGCAACTTTTATTTAATAAGAAGTAAGGTCTTATGCCGATTTTTATTTTTTGGTAATATTATCAGTTAGACTTTTGCATACTAAGGTTATTAAATATAATTTGTATTTGTATAAGCAATTTAAAAAATTTGTTGTTTAGTTGCTATTTATTTTTTAAGTATAAAATTTTTTATTTTTGTATTAGTTTAAATATTTATATTGTAAATGTAATAAAATACAATTATAATTAAAACAAAGAGCATATTGTTCAAAAGAGAACAAGTGTAAAGAAATGAGGGGTTGATAAGGAGTTATGATAAAAATTGTAGATAATAAAAATTTAATAATTAAATGTTGCAAATTATATTATGAAGAGTCGCTTACTCAGAATGAGATTAGTGAAATATTAGGTGTATCAAGGCCAACTGTATCAAGATTATTGATGGAAGGTAGAGAACTAGGGTATGTAAAAATTGAAATTATAAATCCTATAGAAAGTAATTATGGAGCTTTAGAAAGGGATATTGAAAGGAAATACAATCTTAGGGAAGTTATTATTGTGGATGATGATTCTGACGAAGATATTATAAAAAGGCAAATAGCAAAATCTACAGCTGAATATCTAAAAAGAATCGTCAGGTTTAATGATAAAATTGGTGTTTCTATGGGAACAACTATAAAAGGAATTTCACAATATATAGATCCAGCACCAAAGCTTAAACTTAATTTTTTCCCACTTATAGGAGGTATTGGTCAAAGTAGAATGGAAATACATCCCAATCAGATAGTAATGGATTTATCAAGAGCATTTAAAGGAGAGTTTAAATTATTACATGCTCCAGCAGTAGTTTCTAATGCTAGCATAAAGAATGATTTTTTAAGAGAAAAAAGTATTAGAGAGATATTAGAATATGGGAAGCAAGCAAATATTGCTATAGTAGGTATAGGTTCGCCAATAGCAGAGAAGTCAACAATGATGTCTAGTGGATATTTTAATAATGATGATATGAAGATATTTAAAAGCCAAGGAGCAGTTGGCGATATCTGCTTACAATTCTATGATATAAATGGGAATTCAGATAAATTTGACTTTAATGAACGAGTAATTGGTGTAAATTTAAATGATTTAAAAAAAATAAAAATTGTGATTGGTGTTGCTGCAGGTGTAGAAAAGATAGAGGCTATTTTAGGAGCAATAAGAGGCAACTTAATTAATGTTTTAGTAACTAATTATAGTAATGCAAAAGCTATTTATGAAAAGTAAAGGTATAAAAATAGTCTTAGTAGTAAGATGTATAAGCTGTGTTTGTCATCTATAATAGATAATAAACATCCTTTTTACTTGCAAAATGAAACAAAGCAAAAGATTATAAAACATCTATTAAAGGATATAATGTAAAATCTAGAATCGTTCTAACTTTTGAATCAATGATTAATGTGAGATAATATTCTTTGTTTTTAAAAAATAACTGTTTTATTAGTATGCTCATTCATTAGAAATATTTTAATTGTAATTTTTAATAAACTTATTAATTATATAATTGATGAAAATAGCACAAGATTTTTGCAGAAAAATGTAATGATTAAATAAGGAAATTGCACAATTATGTTTTAGTAATATTCCAATATTAGAAATTATTGATGATTTTTAAACGTACTTTAATAAGCATCTTATAAGGCTGTAGATAACTTAAAATATTGAAATTTTAGGACTAAGTTACTGTGGATAACTTCTTTTATACATTTACAGCAATAACACCTGCTATTAAAGTTATACAGTTTAATAAAGCATAAGTTTTAGTCTTCTTTATATCTCATGAACATATATTATCTGTATTTAAATATTCCTTTAGTCTGCTGTTATATCTTGTAACAGAGGTTCGTTTATCATAAAGTTTATTTCATTCTTCTAAACCTTTTATGGGAAAACTGTAAAACCTATGATTGTTTTTATAGTTAACCTTAATGTGGTAACCATAGTTTGAACTACTATACCAGTGAATTCCATTGTGGCAGTCAATCCTGTCTACGGCATGATGACATCTGAATTTTAAGTAGTTTCTATACTTACATCAGTAAGCAGGTTCAAACCCATTGAACATATAGGATGAAGATTCTCACTAAGTTCACTTGGCAGGGCAAGACTTCCTTTCTTGTTATATGAGATAATTGCTTGACCTTTGGCCTCTTTAATGATGTAGTTATAGATATTCTCTATATCATATATTGAATCCATAATGTAATATGAAGATACGAATAGTGGTCCATAAAACTCCTTTAACTGTTTAATCAATGATATTGCTTCTATACTATCATTTACACTTGTAGGTATTACAATTATATTGAGAGGAAGCTCACTCTTACAATCACAAAGTATATGAAGCTACCATTCGAACCATTTGACATCATTACCATTTGTATCTTTTTTCTTACCCTAGTTGAGCGATGAGCCATAATCATTAATTTTTGACCTTGGCTTTAATTTTCCAAAGGCTGTAAGCTTTATAGAATCTATTGCAACTTCACTACCATCAATTATCCCAAGGCTTTTGACTCTAACTACTATAGCTTTAAATTCTTCTTCAAGTCCATCAATATTTTAGAGTTTATCAAGGACTTGCTAAATGTAGATTCTGGTGGAAGAGGGTTTAAGATGTCAAAGCCACAGTTGTACTTGAAGATAAAATCAGTAGCAAGTCTTTGAACCAATGTTGATATATTTTTAATCTTTTCAAGCTTCATATCAATCAGAGCATACAATAGTGGTAAGGTATTATAACCTTTAGGAACACGACTGCTATTTGGTTTTGACAGCTTTGAAGTAAAGGTAGTAAAATCAAGTTGGGACAAAACCATTTACAATTTACTTTCAGGATGAATTTTTATTATATCTTGAAGAATAAAAAATTCTTTTCGAATATATAAGTGAGATTCACTCATTTGTTGGTTTATTTTTATTGAACTTAATATATTTGATATTTGGTATGAATTTCATTTTTGCTTTTTAAAAATTTTGTATTATCAAGCTTAAAAAATATGCAATTTACTCAACTAAATGAAATACTTTAGTATTATAAGGTAATTTTAAAAATCTCGATATTATTGAAATAGAAAAAACTATTTTAAATTAAAGATTAAATATAGAAATAATCAAAAATAATAAGAAAAGTATTTGTTAAATTTATTTTTATTAATTAACTCAATATATGCTAGATTTTTCTAAGTCTTAAAACATATAAAACGATTATATTTTTTAGAATTATAAGTAAAATGAGAATTTATTCATAATCCTAAGTATATAAGTTTCTTTGTATAAATAGGATAACAGAGATGCACTATTATGGTACAATTTTTCCCATAAAAATCATTAAGATTATATTGACTTATGTATTCATTATATCGATGTTTTTAATTATCTGACTTATGTTTATTAAAATAAAGTGATAAATGTTATATCTATAGTATCATTGATATATAATTTTATCGATTAATTTTCAGATAATTTCATTTCTTATTCAGAAGTATTTGGTTTTATTATATTTAAAATTACTCAATGGATATATGAAATTAAACTATCATAAATTATAATTAAATTTATTTATTAAAACGGAGGAATAACATGGTAAAATTAATATACATTGCGTTTGCTTTTATGATATTGCAAGGATTATTTGCTTATTTTCAAATTAATAATTATAGAAAAACAGTAGGTAGACTTAAAAATAAGGGGATTATGAGCATAGGGATACAAAAAGGAAAACTGAAGGCAGGAAGAATAGTTATAATTGTGTGTGATGACTACGGTAAAATTATTGAAGCTGAACAAATGTATGGAATAACTACATTTGCAAGATTTAAGAAAATGAAAGAAATTGAAGGAAAAATTATATTTCAATTAAAAGAAAATTTAATATCAGATAAGAAAAAAAATATTGCTTTAATTAATGCAATTGAAAAAATAGAAAATGTTTTGGTTAATAAGCATAATTAGAATATATTATTAATGAATACTAACTAAGATAAGATACAATATTATAATTTGATTGTGTTAAATAAATATGAAAAAATAGCGTAGCTATAAATATATTTACATAAAATTGATCAGACTTTTTATGAAATCCAAATTAATAGATTTTAATAATTAGGGATTTGTAAAAAAGATATGTAAAGGCACATACATAAAACTTAAAAAATATAGGTGTATAAAGAATATACTTTATATTTAAAGCCTAAGCAGACAGAAGCCAGTTATTAATAGAATAGCTTTTTCGTTAACTAAAATTCCAGCAACTTGTGCAGGAGTTAGGTTGTTTAAAGAATAATGAGGTCTTAAAAAAATATAATGAAAAATAAACATTTCTCTTAGAGTATTTGCACTCTCAAATGACTTAAAACCTTAATTGTGTTTATATCAATCTTTAAATGTGTTATTAAAAGCTTCTATCAAGTTGGTGGATATATTATCTTTAAATGATTGAACCTTTACTTAGAAGTATTAAAAATATTTTTAGTAGCAAAATTATATGAGCCAAGTCTATAGGACATAATAACTGATGAACATCCAAATTTACTTGCAGAATTAAACAAAGCAAAAGCTTGAGATGAATCTCTTGATGGAGATAAATTAAAACTAAAAACCATTCTGATTTCTAAATCAATAATAAACCATAGATAATGCTTTATAACATTAATAAATACAAAAGTTTTGTCTGTATGCCATTCATCAGAGTTGCCTAAATCAATATTTTTAGTAAGTCTATTAGCTATACTAAGAAAAACAGGAGCAAATTTTTTGCACCAAGATGCATATTGTATATTATTAGGTTTTGCAACATAAAAAGAATGACCACATTTTTTAAAGTTGCAAGTATAATGAGAGTAGTACTCGTAATTATGGTATAAATAAGTATTATATTTATAAATAAGGCTATGAGGGTATTCTCTCAAGATTTTTATTATCTGAACAATCTTCAAGAGTAAACTGGCATACACATTCTTTACATTGATATTTTTGTTTATCTGCTTTTCTTTACCAAAGCGATAAAGATTATGACTGTAACATTGTGGATATGAAATTTTATTCAATGTTTTGCACATAATTTTATCTTTCCTTCTGAGGTATTTTAGTTTGGGCTATATTAAAGATAACTCTAAGGAGAGATTAAATTAAAATATCATATAACTTAACAAAACTATAAAAATAGGAGGAGTGAATTTTATGAAATACCAGTCCAAAATAACAGGTGTAGGTGAATTTGCATTTGAACTATTAGAAACAAGTGGAGGACTTATAATTTTTGATAATAATGCTCCATCAGAATTGGCAGAAATTTCGGTTTTACATACTAGAGAAAGCTTAAAAGAAGACATAAAAGTTGGAGATAAACTTTATCTTGGTGATCAAGTTTATATAGTTACAGCTATTGGGGAAGAAGCAAATCATACTTTAAGAGAATTAGGGCATTGTACATTAAAATTTTCAGGTAAACCTAGTGTAGAATTGCCAGGAGAAATTGAATTAAAGGGTTATTGTAAGCCCAATATTCAAATTGGAGATATGATAATATTTGAGTAATAAAAAGAATATTAATCTTAAGTTCGACAAGTGTTATGTAAAAAATTATTAATTTATGGTTGGATTTATGACAATAAAGTAGATACAAAAACTCGAAATTTCTATTCAGCAGAATTTTTGATTAAATCTTCAAGTTGATGAGGAGACATATATTGTATATACTACTATTTAATATTTTCTTATTATGCCAAGATTTAATACATTCAAATATATTCAGTCATGCAGTATCAAAATTATAGTAAGTAGCTAAATTAACTTCTTCTTGGTTTAATGGCAGCACAGGTTGCAAAAGCTTGTGGTGCTTATGTAATAATTGCAGGGATAAGCAAGGATATGCCAAGGCTTGAACTTGCTAAAAAGCTTGGAATTGATAGAGCAGTAAATGTACAAGAGGAAGATTTAAAATCAATAGTTAATGATATAACAAACGGTTATGGTGTTGATGTTGTATTAGAGTGCTCTGGTGCAATTCCAGCTGTAGATTCTGCTGTCGATTTACTTAGAAAGAAAGGTATACTTGTGCAAGTTGGAATTTTCGCAAAGTCAAAAAATGAGTTTGATTATGAAAATTTAGTTCAAAAAGAGATTGTTTATATAGGATGCAGAAGCCAAAAACCAAGTTCATGGGATATTGCACTTAATCTTATGGCAAAGAAAAAAGTTGATTTAAAATCATTAGTGTCACACATATATAAATTAGATCAATGGGAAGAAGCTTTTGATAAAGTTATGAAAGGCGAAGGAATAAAAATTGTACTTGAATCGTAAAGGAGTGATTTACTTATGTATTCTGAAGAATTAAAAAAACTTGCTAATAAAATTAGAATTGACGTTATTGATATGATAGCTGAAGCAAAATCAGGACATCCAGGTGGATCCCTTTCATGTGTCGATATATTAACAGTTTTGTATTTTGATAAGATGTATACCGATATTCAAGACCTAAGTAATCCTGATAGGGATAGATTGGTTTTATCAAAGGGACATGCAGCTCCAGCTCTTTATGCTGTACTTGCAAACAGAGGATATTTTGATAGAAGTGAGCTAAAAACATTAAGAAAATATGGCTCAATACTTCAAGGACATCCTGATGTAAACTCTACTCCCGGATTAGATATGACAACAGGATCTTTAGGTCAGGGGCTTTCTGCTGCAAATGGAATTGCAATTGCAGGTAAGCTTGATAATAGAGATTATTATGTATATGTAATTATTGGAGATGGAGAACTTCAAGAAGGACAGATATGGGAAGCAGCAATGACAGCGGCACATTATAAATTAGATAATGTAATTGCATTTATTGATAACAATGGGCTTCAAATAGATGGAACAAATGAAGAAGTCATGAATATATATCCAATCGATGAAAAATTCAAAGCATTTAACTGGAACGTAATCAATATTGATGGACATGATATTGATCAAATAAGAAATGCAATTGATAAGGCAAAAGAGATGAAAGGAAAGCCAACTGCAATAATAGCTAAGACTGTAAAAGGTAAAGGTGTTTCTTTCATGGAAAATCAGGTGAAATGGCATGGGGTGGCACCAAGTAATGAAGAAAAGGAATTAGCAATAAAAGAACTTAAAGGGGGTAGTGACAATGAATAAAGCAACAAGGGATGCCTATGGTGAAGCGCTTGCTGAATTAGCTTTAACTAATAAAAATATTGTAGTTTTAGATGCTGACCTTGGAAAATCAACAAAAAGTTTTGATTTTAAAAAGGTATGCCCAGAAAGATATTTTGACATGGGAATATCAGAGCAGGATATGATAAGTACAGCTGCAGGTTTGGCAATAAGCGGGAAAATACCCTTTGCAAGCACCTTTGCAATATTTGCTGCTGGAAGAGCATTTGAACAAATAAGAAACTCAGTTGCATATCCTAACCTTGATGTAAAAATAGTTGTAACACATGCAGGATTAACTGTTGGAGAGGATGGTGCTACTCACCAAGCAATAGAAGATGTTGCACTTATGAGAAGTATTCCTAATGTAACTGTTATATGCCCAAGTGATGCAGTTGAGACAAAGCAGGTAATCTTTAGTGCTGCAAGGTATGATGGACCTATGTATATTAGATTAGGAAGGCTTTCAGTGCCTATAATTCATGATGAAAATTATAAGTTTGAAATAGGTAAAGGAGAAGTATTAAGAAGAGGCAAGGACGTAACAATTATTGCAATGGGAATAATGGTATCAAAGGCTATTGAAGCTGCTGAAAAGTTAAAAGAAGAAGGAATTGAGGCATCTGTAATTAATATGCCAACAATTAAACCCATTGATAAAGAGCTTATAGTTGAATTTGCAAAGTATACAAATAAAATAGTTACAGTTGAAGAACACAGCATAATTGGAGGATTAGGTTCAGCAGTTGCAGAGGTATTATCAGTTGAATGCCCAACAAGGATGAAAATGATAGGTGTTGAAGATAAGTTTGGACACTCAGGTACACCAGCAGAACTACTAGAACATTATAACCTTACTGTAGAAAATATTGTAAATGTAGCTAAAAGCTTTTAATGGATCATGATTTTAATATAAGAAAAGGTGAATTTTATGAGTATTATATTAAGCCCATCAATTCTTTCAGCAAATTTTTGCAACCTTGAGGCTGATTTAAAAGAATTAGAAAGATGCGGAATAAAGGATATACACATTGATGTGATGGATGGGAATTTTGTTCCTAACATAACATTTGGACCAAGTCAGATTGAATCTATTAGAAAAGTTACAAATATGAATTTTGATGTTCATTTGATGGTTCAAGAACCAATTAGATTTATTAATGACTTTGCTAATGCTGGAGCAGATTC
Organism: Caloramator sp. E03; assembly: GCF_006016075.1. NCBI lineage: Bacteria > Bacillati > Bacillota > Clostridia > Eubacteriales > Clostridiaceae > Caloramator > Caloramator sp. E03. The sequence goes on from NZ_CP040093.1 coordinate 2,116,402, forward strand.
AATTACTGTACATGCTGAAGCTTGTACTCATTTACACAGAACATTAGAAGAAATAAAAAAGAGAAATTTAAATGCAGGAGTTGCACTTAACCCATCAACTGCAATAGATAATATAGAGTATATATTGGATATTGCGGATAAAATACTTGTTATGACCGTAAATCCTGGATTTGGTGGACAAAAATTTATAGAATGCATGATATCTAAGATAGAAAAAGCAAATAGCCTTATAAATCAAAAAAAATCTTCAGCGATTATACAAGTTGATGGTGGGATAAGTAAAAATAATATTTTAAAAGTTATTGAATCAGGTGCTACAGATATTGTAGTTGGAACAGCTGTATTTAATAATCAAAAGATTAAAGAGAACTTATCAGAAATTAAAGCGCTACTAATGTAAAAGAGGTGATTTCATGATAGCTATAGGTTGTGATCATGGGGGCTATAATTTAAAAAATGCTTTAATTGAACACTTTAAGAAAAATAACATTGAGTATATAGATTTTGGATGCTTTTCGCAGGAAAGTGTAGATTATCCTGATTATGCACTTAAAGTTTGTGAAGCTATAGTTAAAGGTGAATGTGATTGTGGAGTTTTATGCTGTGGTACGGGAATTGGAATGTCAATTATGGCAAATAAGGTTAAAGGTATAAGGGCAGCGGTTGTTGAAAATACATTTTCTGCAAGATATACAAAAATGCACAATAATACAAATGTTATTTGTATGGGTGAGAGAGTTATTGGAAGTGGCCTTGCTACAATGTTATTTGACGAATGGTATAATGCAAAATTCGAAGGCGGAAGGCATGAAAATAGGATTAATATAATTAAAGAGTATGAAGAAAAAAATAGATAAATAATAGAAAATACTATTTTGGAATAAAAGTTGGCATAGCTTTTATGAGCTATGCCAAATAAATTATATTTTGAAGGTGATAGTGTGGTTTTACTTGCAGCATCTATTATGTGTGCTAATCAGCTTGAACTAAAGGAAGAACTGATTAGCTTAGAAAAAGCAGGAATTGATATACTTCATTGTGACGTCATGGATGGAGTTTTTGTTAATAATATGGCTATGGGACCTTATGTTTTAGAGCAAATATCAAATTTTACTAAAATACCTCTTGATATACATTTAGCAACAGTAGAGCCTGAAAAATATATAAAACTATTTTTACCAGTAAAACCAAAGTACATATCTTTTCACATTGAAACTACTAAAGATCCATTAAAGATAGTTGAATTACTTAAAAAAAATAATATTGGGGTTTCAGTTGCATTATCTCCTAAAACAGAATTATCAGAAATATTACCAATAATAAAGTTTGTTGATATGGTATTAATAATGACTGTAAATCCTGGCTTTGCAGGGCAAAAGTTTAATTACAGAGTTGTTGAAAAACTTAAAAAGCTAAATAGTATATGTAAGGACATTGGAATAAGCCCAATAATTGAAGTAGATGGCTGTATAAACAAATCAACAATTCCTGATGTTGTAACCAATGGAGCTAATCTATTGGTATTAGGTACATCTGCACTTTTTAAGCCCTATAATGATTATTCAAAAACAGTAAAAGAGATAAAATCCTTGATAGATAAAACTTAAAAACGGTGCCAGGCACCGGAGAATGGAGAAGTTTACATGGTGGTTCTTGGCCTAATCTATGTAGTTAATATAGTTTAAAATATTTGTATTCTCATCAATATAACCTTCTATTAAACTACTTTTACATGTCATTATTGTTGTTATTCCAGGACCATGCCACATCTTTACACAGTCGCTGTGTATGACAACTCCTATGCTTACTGCTCCTTTTAAATATCCTCTTCCGAAAGAATTATCATAATCATTTAAAAAGAACTAAATCCCCAAATCTTAGCTAATCCCCAATTATTAATTTCTTCCATATCCTGTAGGTAACCAGGTAACAACCCATGACTAAGCAATAGCCACAACGAATCCATGAAAAAGTTTGTGGTTTGTCAAAGATGACAGTAACAGGAAGGACGGTTACTTATTATATTAAATAAACATAATATTTTATGGATGTCCCCCTAATTTTGTAGATATTGTGTATGAAATAAGTAACCGTCCCTCAGATTGTCCCTCGTTTTGAACTTTTTTCCTTTTTTGTAAAAGGGCATTTTCACACTAACCATCCCTTCTTACTTTCTTATGCCCTGTAAATGTAGAGGAATAAATTTTTAATAGAGTGTTATAAAAAAATTAATACCATTTATTGTGAATAACATGGTATAATATCTATAAAAAGCAAAAAATTGTAAAGATATTGTTTGATTTTAGCGACTGAAGACCTACAATTATTATCTCGAGGTGATTTTTTTGCCGGATATGTATCTTGTTTTTTCCCATAGTCTTACAAAGGAACAGGAAGAAGATGCAAGAAAGAGCTTAAAAATAGACAAGTTTATATATATGCCTGATGAGCTTAAAAATATATGGGCAAATATAAATCCCTATGGAGAACTTCCCACTGATGATATTCAAAAGATAAAGGATTATCTTTATGATAATGCAAAAAAAGGCGACTTTATTTTGATACAGGGGGACTTTGGAGCAGTATTCAACCTTGTAAAATGGTGCTTTGAAAATGATTTTGTACCTGTATATTCAACTACAAAGAGGGTGCACCAAGAAAAGACTCTAAAAAGCGGACAAGTAGAGAGCAGGAAGATATTTAAACATGTAAATTTCAGAAGATATATTTAATTAATTTAAAAAGAAAAGGGGGTTTAAAATGCCAAAATATACAAAGGTAATAATAACTGGAGGTACATCAGTTTTAAATAAGGGTAATTACTTAGATAAAAAAATACCTGAAATAGTTGAAATAGCACAACAAGCAGATAAAAAAGAGATAGATATTAATAGTGCACTTAATAAATGCATTAATTATAACTACAATATAAATCATGAAGATATGAAAAAAATAAGTGCAGAGTTTTCAATGCTTAATGAATTAAAAAATAATAACTATCTTGATGAAGATTTTAATGTAAGTATAATTCACACAGATACGGTAAGAGGAATTATATCAGCAAATATCAATAAAAAAATAATAGAGAAATATTTTAATACCAGAGTAAAATTAATACAAGCAGATAATATAGATGTAACAGACAATGTAAAGCTTAGAAGAAATTTAGGGGATTTTATGAATAAATTAACATGCGAATTATTATATGCAGGCAATGAATATGCATTTTTTGCTCCAATAGGTGGATATAAGATTATGACATATCTTGCTTATATTGTAGGTTCTTTTTATAGATATGATACAGGGTATCTATATGAAGAAACTCAAAAACTTATAAAAATTCCTCCAGTACCTATTGAAATAAATGTTGAAAGGATTTTATCAAAAAAAGAATTATTAAAAAAGATGATTAATGATGATAATGATATAATAAAATTTTCTGATTTGAATGATAATGATAAAGAATTTATTGAACAAAATTCGTTTTTCTTTGAAATTGTTAATGATGATAATGACAATTTGGTATGTCTTAATGCCTTTGGGAAATTTATTTGTGAAGATTATTTAACTACAAAAAAGCTATTATCCAAGAATGTTATAACTTTATTAGATGATAAAAACTATAAAAACCTTATTGAAAACAATTTATTTAAATTAATCACTATGATTAAAAAATTCTATAAGGATGGTGATAAAGAAAAAGATATTCTTGGAACAATAATGCATAATAAGGATTGGGGAATTAATTTTCCATATTTATATAAGCCTAAATCTAGAACTAATAAAGAAATTTTCAGATGTCTTTGGGACTATGATGTAAATGAAGATGAAATTAAAATATATGAAATATGGTTGGATCATTCAAAGTATGAAAAAGATATGAATTTAATAAAATCAAGAAAAGGATATAATACGGATGTTGAATTAATTGAATTTGAAATATAAAAAATGTAGAGCAGGCTTATGAATTACAAAATAATTACATGTAATTTATAAGCTATTTTTATATAATATATAATTTATAGCAGGAAATTACAAATACACATAGAAATATTAAATAAACTTAAGAAATAAGGGGGATAAGATGAATGAACTTTATGCTGCTGCACTTTTGCATGATATAGGTAAATTTTATATGAGGACGGAGGATAAAGATAGCAAGGACAAAATAAAAAAGGAATATAAAAATATATATGCTGAAGAAAATGCATTTGCACCAAGACATCAGGAGTGGGGAGCAAACTTTTGCGAAAATCTTAACCTTGAAAACAATAATATTATAAGAAACTACATAAGAAACCATCACAAACCTGATAATGTACATGAAAAAATAATAAGCATTGCAGACATGTTATCTGCAGGAGAAAGGCATCCAAGCGATGATGATGACTGTAAAAATATGTATTCTATACTTTCTATTGTAAAATTAGACAAGGAAGCAAAAAGAAAGGTGAAGCCTTTAACAAAACTATCTGATTTTAAAGGTTTATTAGATGAGGAAGAGGAGAATTTAAAGCAGGCTTATAAAAATCTTTGGGATGAATTTAATAATATAATTTCGGGAGAAAAGGATATTGAGAGAATATACTACATATTAAAAGAATATACCTCCAATATTCCATCTGCATATTACTATTCTTCTCCTGACATATCTCTTTTTTCCCATCTTACTACAACAGGGGCAATTGCAGTTTGTCTTTATAAGCAATTTGAAGAGGACATTAAAATAGGAAATTTTGACAATATAAATTCTCTTTACACAAGAGTAAAAGATGACAAAAGCAAAATAAATGATGAGCTGTTTTGTCTTATTAAAGGTGATATTTCAGGGATACAAAGCTTTTTATATAACATAGATATGGACGGGGCTGTTAAAAGTTTAAAAGGAAGATCCTTTTATTTATCATATATTCTTGATATTATTGCCCGTTATATAGTTGAAAAGGAAGGACTAACTTTAAGCAACATATTATACTGTGGAGGAGGGCATTTTTATATACTTGCTCCAGAAAAAAGCTTAAAAAATATTGATAAATATAGAGAAAAAGTTGAGAAAGTATTTTTAAAAGCCCACGGGATAGATGTTACGGTTTTGTTATCCTGTGTTAAATTTGAAGTTTCAAAACTTGCAGACAGTGACTTCTCAGAAGTTTTCGAAAAATCAGGGATAGAACTTGAGAAATTAAAAAATAAAAAATTTAGCAAAGTATTAAACAATGAATTTTTCAAACCTGTAAATCAAAATCATAATGTTTGCCCAAATTGTGGAAGAATACTCAAAAATGATAGATGCAGTTTCTGTGAATCATTTAATACATTAGCTGATAAATTAAATAAATCAAAGTATTTTAATATATGTAAAACTGATGAATACAATGGGGATATAAAAACTGTTGATGATATATTTAAAGCCTTTGGATTTGAACTTTTATTTTCTGACTATATAAATAAAAAGGCCTTTGCCATAAACAAGGAAGATGCAGATTTTAAAAATAATATGGGATACATTAAGACTGCAAAATATGTGTATATGGGAGATGATAATAAAATTGCGAATATTACTCAAGTGGCCGATCTTTCAAAGGGAATAAAAAAGTGGGGGCTTTTAAGAGGGGATGTAGATAATTTAGGAAGGATTTTTAGTGATGGATTAAAAGGTAAAACCAAAAAAGAATCTAACAAATCAATTGCAAGGATATCAACTCTTTCAACTGAACTTGAAATATTCTTTGGATATTTTTTAGAGGAAAAGATAAAAAATAATTATAACGCTTGTACTGTTGTTTATTCTGGAGGGGATGATTTTTTTATACTTGGTCCTTGGAATATGCTTCCTGATGTAGCAAAGAGCATAAGAGATGAATTCAGCTTGTTTTCAGGCGGGAATGAAAATCTTACGATATCAATGGCAATTGAAATAGCTCCCGATGATAAGTTCCCTGTATATAAAGTAGCACAAACTTGCGGTGAAAGCCTTGATAGGGCAAAGGAGTATAAAAGATACGGATACACAAAAAATTCATTAAGTCTTTTTGGAAAAGTAATTGGTTGGGAGGAATTTGATAAATTAAAGGAAGTTAAAGATACTTTATCCGTTATATTACAAAAAGGTGTAACAAGGAATTTATTAAATATTTTATATTGTGCCTGTGAGCAATATAAAAAATCTAAAGAAAAAGAGGAAATATTTAAAATTTGGAGATTTATATATTATATTTCAAGGATTAAAGAGAGAAATAGTAACGCAAAGTTTGAGCTTTCATATTTAATAGATAATATTTTGATGAAAAAAAACAATGAGATATATGACAAGCTTCAATCTGCTGTATCCTGGGCAGATTTTGAAACAAGATAAAAGGAGGTATTATTATGGTTTACGATAGGAATACAAACAAGCCCTATAGCACCACAAATAGCAATATAGGCACAAACAGGAAAAATGGTAATATGCAAAATCAGAACAATACAAATACCAATATAGGTAACAGTCAGAGAAATGAAGAAAATAAAATTAACTTTACAAAAGAAGATGCACAAAAGGTTTTAAATTTGGAGGATAAAGATGGGAAAGAGTTATTCCGATTTGCTGAAGAATTGGGTAAAAAAATTAAAGAGGATGTATCGGTATCACAAATAAGAAAAATTTATTCTGAAATAAAAAAGCTTGAGTATGATGATAAAGGTGATTATAAGTATAAATTAAGGCTTATTAAAGCTCAAATTGGATATACTGCTGGACGTTTTACAAAATTAAGGGATTTAAAAGAATATTTATATCTTTTAATTGATGTAGTATTGGAAGGGAATAAAGAGCATTTAAAAAGATTTAAAGATTTCTTTGAAGCTGTAATTGCTTATCATAGAGCTTATGGTGGAAAGTAAAGGAGGTTTTAAGAATGAAATTTAAAGAGATATCTTTAAAAGGAAAATATATAATTGATGCAAAAATTGAGCTTTTAACAGGGCTTCATGTAGGAACTGCAGGTAACTCTCTTGATATTGGTGGGGTAGACAATCCTGTTATAAAAGATGCAATGGGCAAGCCATATATTCCAGGAAGCAGTTTAAAGGGTAAATTAAGAAGTTTAATGGAATTTTACAATAATAAATTAGTTCCTAATCAGGTAGTATATACTGTAGAGCCAAAGAATGATGACAAAGAAAATAAAGAAAGAGCTAAAAGTGGTATAAGAATGCATCTTTGCAATGATGAAAACTGCGAAGTTTGTAATCTATTTGGAAGAAATCATGGAAACCACAAAGTAATTATAAATAACAATGGAGATACAGATGATTTAAACTTAGAAGATGTTATTCAGCCAACAAGGCTTATTGTAAGAGATGCTTCTTTAGATGAAAGCAGTATTACTAAAGAGATGCAGGATAATATGGACTTTGATTATACTGAAGTTAAATTTGAAAACAATCTTGACAGGATAACCTCTGCTGCAAACCCGAGACAAACCGAGAGGGTTCCAGCAGGTGCAAAATTTAACTGTAGCTTTGTTATAAATGTATATAACGATGATAATGATACGTATTTAAAGGAGTTTTTAACTGCCCTTAAACTTTTAGAAGATGATTATTTAGGTGGACAAGGCAGTAGAGGATACGGACAAGTTAAATTTAAGGATATAGTAATAAGATTTAGAGATGATAACTACTATAAACAGGGACAAGAAGATAAAAAAATGTATGAATATAAAGAACTTAGCGAAGTAAAATTTTAGAATGGGATGGTTATAATGAAAAGATTTAGAATAAAATTAAAGTTTACCTCTCCCCTTCACATAGGCTATAAAGAAGGTGCCTTTAATTTAACTGAAACTATAATTCATTCTGATACTATATTTTCAGGTATAATAAATTGCCATAGCCTCTTATATGGCAAAGATAAAACTGATAATTTGATTAATGAAGCTATTAATGGAAATTTTAAAGTCTCCTCTGCTTTTTATTATATAAATGATGAATATCTTTACCCAAGGCCTGTTGGAATGAATTTTAAAAAGTATGTTGATGACTTTAAAAAAGAGAAAAAGATAAATTATGTTTCAGAAGAAATACTCTTTGGAAATACTAAAGAAGCTTATTTAAAAGATAATATGCTTTTGAAAAAAGACATGAAAAAGAATGTGTATAATGTAAGGGAGAGGCCAAGATCTACATTAGATAGAATAACTAATGCATCTAATATATTTTATACTAGTACCTGTGTTTTTAATGAAGATTGTGGGCTTTGGTTTTTTATGGATGCTAAAGATTATATAATAGAAGAGATTATTTCATCAATTAAACTCCTTGGGGATGAGGGAATAGGAGGAGATAGAACTTACGGATATGGGCAGTTTGAATTTGAACCATTAGAGCATTATATAGAGGATATTAAAGATAAAAATCTTTTATTATCTCTTTGTATTCCAAATGAAAAGGACAAGGTTGAAGATTTAATATTCTACAATATTGTTGAAAGAGGTGGATATATATACTCAAATTATTCTAAAGTAAAAAGGCACAGCCTATTTAGGATGATTCAAGAGGGAAGTATAGTAAAAGGGGATTTTAAAGGATGTATAATTGATGATACCCCTGAAGATTTTAACTACCATAAAGTATATAAATATGGAAGGGCTTTTTTAATCCCTTTAGATTGGGAGGGATAATATGAACTTTAAAATATACGATGCAGAAATTAAAATACTATCTCCAACTACTGTTACATCTGGCTTTGATATTGGAAATTTTGAAGTGGTTTTTGAAAACAATAAAATTCATGTAATTGATATTATGAAAATGATAAAGGAAAATAAAAAGGCTGTAGGGCTTATTGAAACCTTTGATTTTTATAATAATAAAGCTGATTTTACAAGAAGCCTTAAAGAATGTGGCATTGATTATAGGAAATATATTAAATACAGCATAGATGCACAGAATATAAGCTATAATAGAAGTTCTAAAGTTAAGGAGATAATTAAAACAGCTGGGAGGCCCTATATTCCTGGAAGTTCTATAAAAGGAGCTCTAAGAAGTAGTTTAAGCAGAGCATTAAATGAAGAAAGTAGATATATAGAAAGCCTTAATAAAAAGATAAATGAAAAAAAAGATTATGAGGCTAAACATTATGGTAAAAAGATGGATATTTTAAAAATTTGTGATGATATTGCTGAAAAAGAACTATTTAAAGATTCCTATTATTCCCCTTTTAGACTTTTAAAAATAGCTGATACAGATACAAAGGAATATGAAGATTTAAGTATCAGTGAGATTAAAATTTTAAATATATGCAACGATAAGGTTAAATGGTTCAAATGGGGGGGAAATCAGGATAATATAAATATGGGCGTATCCATTCATACTGAAACATTTAAAATAGGTACAAAACTAAATAGCAGGTTTTCTATGGGATTTATAGATTATTATAAAAATAATGATATTGAGCAAATAGAAACAGATTGTGTATTAGATTTTGCTGAAAAGATAAGAAAAGATATGAATGATTATATAAAATGTGAATTGGATTTTTATAAAAAATATGGATTAGAGGAAATCATTAAATTCTATAATAATCTGTTAGGAATGAAACTTAAAGAAAATGAGTTTATTATTCAATTAGGATTTTCAACAGGATATAAGCCAAAGTCGGTTATAAAAAATCTGGATGATGATTTTATAGGTAAATTAATTAATGCAGGAGCAAAAAATATAAAGGGTATGTTTCCTAAGACAAGAAGGCTTGCAGTTTATAATAATAAACCAACCTATCCTATAGGCTGGATTAAGGTTACATTGAAGGAGAGAGTATGAAGGGGATAAGGCTTAGCGTTAATTTTAAATTTAATTCTCCCTTTTTCTTTGAAAATAATTATAAAGATGTTATTAGTAATTTTTTATTAGAAAAAAACTTTAAACATTTTACTTTTTCTGATTTAATATGCAAAAGAAAAAAAGAGCAGCTAGAAGGCTTTTATGCATTAAATGAAGCAAGATTCGATATATCAATGTTTAATGATGAAAGTTTAATTGATTTAATGAATTCTATTGTAACGGAAGGAATAAATTTTAAATACGGGAAGGCAAAGGTTAATTCAGTAGTATTTAAGAATGTTTCATATTTTAATGAAGGTTATCTTTTATCTCCTGTATTAGCTTTAAATAAAAACAAAAGCATCGATTACATAGAAAACCCTGAGCTTTTTAGTGAAACAATAAGAAATAGACTAATTGAAAAATATATTCAAATTTATGGAATATACCCTGAAAATGATTCTTTTATATTTCTCTTTAAAAATAAAATAGAAAAAATATGTAGTAGTGATTTTGTATGCTTTAAATCTAAATTTGAAATGTATGGTTCAAAGGATTTAATTTATACAGCCAATGTCTTAGGAATAGGAAATAATACTGATTTAGGATATGGTATGATATCTCCAGATTTGTATTTTTTTAAGCCGTAATTTGGTGCCAGGCACCGGAGAATGGAGAAAACTGTGATTAGCTATTATGCCAAATACTAGAACAAGGCATATTGAGAATTGAGGAGCACCTAATTAGACTATATAAAGAAAATATAAAAGTATAAAAGGTAAATAAATAAACGATAAAACCTCAGGTATTTGCCTGAGGTTTTATGATATCTTTTTGCATCTATATTATGCAAAATAAGTAACAGCCCATGACTAAAAGTAGCCACAACGAATGCATGAAAAAGTTTGTGGTTTGTCAAAGGTAACAGGAGGTAACAGGAGGGACGGTTACTTATTATATTAAATAAACATAATATTTCATGGATATCCCCCTAATTTTGCAGATATTGTGTATGAAATAAGTAACCGTCCCTCTTTATTCCCTCTTTATTCCTCTTTATTTAAATGCTAACTTATTTCCTTGTTAACTTCTAAATTCATACTATTTGATTTTAATTGGACAGCTACATCTTCTTCAGTTTTAGCAAAAGAAATCATTACAGAGCTTAAAATTGAAAGAACTAAAAATACCATGTAAGCTGTTTCTGTACTTCCTGTTGCACCACGAACTAATCCTAAAACAACAAAAGCTGCAGAACGAATAACGCCCATTATCATGTTTACAACGCTAAAAGCTGTTGCAAAATCATAGCGCCCATAGCATAATGTAGTCATTGATGGAGGGAAATTTCCTGTACCACCTATTCCAATACCAATCATAAAAATTCCTATCATCAGGGTTGTTTTTCCGCCCGGGGCAATTAAAAATGCTATACCAGCTGCATACCAGATTCCAAATACTTGAGAAGCAAATTTTGTTCCCCATTTTTGGTCTATAACGCCCCAAAGATATGAACCTACAACGCCAATTATAGCTGCTATTGACATTGTTAAAATAGCTCTTTCAACTGTAAACCCTCTATTACCTGAAAGATAAGGAATTAATTGAGACATAATACCAACAGTACCCATGCCTGCAAGTCCATAAGCAATACCTAATATCCATATCTTTCCTGATAATAAAGCTTCTAAATATCCTAATCTTGTATTATTGCTAATTGCAGCTTCTGAAGAATCCGAACATTCTATATCTGTTGGTTCATTATCTGGATAAACCCCTGCTTCTTCTGGAGTTACCTTGATAAATAATTGATTTAGTATTCCCAAGACGAATATAATTAAAGCAAAAGTATTTAATGCGTGAATTATGTTTCCATTTTTGTCAATTAGCTTACTAAAAGCTGTTAACAGTGCTGGGATTGTTGCTGAAGCAAAGTTCATACCCATAGTTGTAAAGCCAAGTACAATCCCTTTTTTCTTTGGAAACCAATTTGCTATCATAGCATAGCCACATATTACTGAAAAACAGTTAATGAAAGTAATCATTAATGTTTCCATAATGCCGTACATATAAACATTTATACTATGTGCAAAAAGAAATATTGAAATACTGCTTGCAAACATTGCGATTGTTGTAGCAAGTTTTAATCCCACTTTATTAACTATAAATCCCCAGAAAGATGTTAATATTAAAGCACCGATAGAGGCAGGCGTTGCTATTGAAAGCAATTGATTTTGATTCCATCCCTTTAAGGCGGAAAATCCAGGAACAATTATATTTAGTCCATCTACTGTTAAGCCTGTCATGAAATATACAAGAAGTCCAGAATAAAATATCATGAATATACCTTGTTTTCCAAAATTATATTTAACCTTGTTAGATTTCATATTAACCCTCCACTCTATAGAAATAGTTTTGTTAAGTTATATGATATTTGAATTTCATCTCTCCTTTGAGTTATCTTATATATAGCGAAAAACAAAATACCTCCGAAGGAGAGATGAAATTATGTGCAAGTCATTGAATAAAATTTCATGTCCAAGATGCCATAGTCAAAATCTCTATCGCTTTGGGAAAGACAAAGCAGGTAATCAAAAATATCAATGTAAAGACTGTAGACGTCAGTTTACTCTTGAAGATTATAAGGGTAAGAAAAATCGTGTATTGAGAGGGTATCCTCGTTGTCCTGTTTGTGGTAGTGGTACTTATTTGCACCATGATTATGAGTACTATTCCCATTATACTTGCAACTCTAAAAAATGTGGTCATTCTATTTATGTTGCAAAACCTATTAATATACCCTCTGCATCTTGTGAATTAATTAAAGGAAAGACAGATTTTAAAAGAATGAGATTTCCATTATTTTTAATTCTTACTGCACTTAACCTCTATTATCTAAATGGTTCTTCAACAAGAAGAATATCTCAATTTTTTAAACTAACCTACAATGTCAAAGTTTCTCATGTAACTATTGCATCTTGGTGCAAAAAATTTGCTCCAATTTTTCTAAGTATAGCTAATAAACTTACTGAAAATCTTGATTTAAGTGCATCTGATGAATGGCATGCCGACGAAACTGTCGTTTTTATTAATGGTAAAAAACATTATCTTTGGTTAATTATAGATTCAGAAACCAGAATGGTTCTTGGTTTTAATTTATCTCCTTCAAGAGATGCTTCTCAAGCTTTTTCCTTGTTTAAATCTGCAAGTAAGTTTGGATGTCCATCGGCTATTGTGACCGATAGATTAGGCTCATATAATCTTGCTACTAAAACTATTTTTAATTCTTCAAAACACATAAAAGTTCAATCATTTAAAGATGATATATCCAACAACTTGCTAGAAGCTTTTAATGATACATTTAAAGACTGGTATAAACGTAAAAGAGGTTTTAAATCATTTGAAAGTGCAAACACTCTAATAGCAATGTTTATTTTCCATTATAATTTTTTAAGACCTCACTATTCTTTAAACAATCTAACTCCTGCACAAGTTGCTGGTATTTTAGTTGATGAAAAAAATATTAATAACTGGCTTCTGTCTGCTTAATTCTCAAATAAACCATATATTCTTAACACACCTACATTTTAAGTTTTAAGTAGGTGCCTTCGGCATGCCTTTTTTTGATAAATCCAGTATTATCAAATTTTATTAATTTAGATTACATAAAAAAACTGTGTAATTTTGTGTAATTATACGTGTAGCTACGCTATTTTTTCATATTTACTTAACACAATCATAGAAATAGTTCTGATAAATTATTTAATATTGAGTTTCAATTTATATACGCAGAGCTTTTAAAATCTCTGCGTGTTATATAATTATCTTATTTTTCCTTTTAATGGAGGATCTATCTTTCCTTCTAATCCTAAGTATTTAATCATTGATAATAATTCTGAATGAAGCTCATCTGAGCAGAACATTCCAAACATTTCAGTTCCAAATGCCATATCAAGATCATCTGCAATTCTCTTCTTCCAGCTTCTTTTTACTAATTGAGCTGTAAGTCTTCTTGCAACCCTATTTTGTGCCATAAGCATGTCCGCTATTTCATAAGCACGATCCATTAATCTTTCTCTTGGAACTATTTCTGAAACTAATCCTAATCTAACAAGGTCTTGGGCTGTCATCTTATCTCCAGTCATTAAATACCATGTAGCAAATCTATATGGCATAAGTTGCATGAAGCAGCTATGTATTCCATCACCGGGTACGTTGTTTGTTCCTGGTAACATGTGTGGATCAAGAACAGTAATATCATCAGCTGCAATTGCTAAGTCGCACATAAGTGCTAATTCAGTATGTCCACCTGAACCGCTTAATACACCAAGAGTTGGCACTTCAACATCTTGTATCATAGCAATTATCATTCTTCTTCCATCTACAAACATGTGATTGTATCTTGTTTCACCTGGATCATCTCCTTCTGGAGCCCAGCTTGCAGCCTCAAAGTCTGTAACCCATATATTGCCTGTACCAGTGAAGATTATCATCTCAGTATCACGGTCTGTTCCAAGCATTCTCCACATTTTACCTATTGCGTCATGAAGCTCCATTGACCAGATAAGTGGACCGCCTTTAGTATGCATACGTACAGTAACAACACCATCTTCTCTTCTGTCCATAATAAAGTGTTCTTTGAACATTTCTTTGATCTCTTCAAATGTAGGCCATTTTACATAACTTGTGTTTGTTTCTCTTACATTAGTCATTTTTACTTCCTCCATAAACCTTTAAATTTTATAATATAACCTGACTTACTTTAATTTTGAGTCTTTCTAACATAGTGAGATACAGGTTATAAACGGATCATTGTTAAATTTATCACTATTAAAAGGATGCTTTTAAAGATCATAGCTGCACAACATACTATTAAAAGGTTTATGGCTATTCATTTATCTATTGTAAAATATTTTTAATATTAGAAATATTTAAAATACAAATTCATTATAGAAATTAATTTGTGAATCGTAAAATGCACAAATTGCATATAAAAATTTATTTCTTTTTAACAAGATGGTATTAGTATAGTTTTGTAGACACAATAATTCGATTGGTTTAAAATTATATTAAAGAGGTGATATTAATGAATGGTGTAATTGAAATATTAAGCAATACTAAACTTGACTATAAACAAAAAAGGGCAGCTTTAGCATCTTTTGCAGAGAATTCTCTTCCATACGTTTCTATAAGCGAAAAAGCGAAAAAATATATGGAAGATGGAATTATCTGTAATTTGAATGAAGGAAATGCTCCCTATAGGCCAAGATATATTCTACCTGATTATAAAAAGTATTTTAAAAATGGAAGTGAGTATCTTAATATAAATAAGCCCTCTGATATGTATGATGCTGTAAATGCTCTTCTTATAATATATAATTACGTTCCATCGATTACAGGATATCCTGTATATTTAGGAAATGTAGATGAACTTTTAGAGCCCTATTGCGATACAGTATCTGAGAAAGAGCTTGAAAATCTTCTTAAAATGTTCCTTATAAATATAGACAGAAATTTTCCTGATGCCTTTGTTCACATGAATATAGGGCCAAGAGATACAAAGGTGGGGAGGCTTATTTTAAAACTTGAAGAGAATTTAAAAGATGCAGTCCCAAATCTATCATTAAAGTGTTCTAAGGATACACCAGATGATTTTATAAAGCTTGCAATTAAAACATCCCTTGAAACAGGCAAACCTTATTTTATAAATCATGATGAATTAGTAAAGGTTCTTGGTGAAAATTATGGTATAGCAAGCTGCTATAACGCCCTTAAAATAGGAGGAGGAAGTTTTACTTTAGTCAGAGTTAATCTTAAAGAAGTAGCAAAAATATCGAAAAATTATGATGATTTTATTGAAAGGGTACTTCCAGATGTCTTAAGCTGTCAATGTGAAATAATAAATACAAGGGCAAGGTTTATAGTTGAGACGGCTAAGTTTTTTGAGACATCATTTTTATCGAGGGAAGGACTTATTGATATTAGTAATTTTACTTCGATGGCAGGTATATTTGGTCTATATGAATGTGTTGAGATTTTAAGCGGCGGTTTGAAAATGGGATTTGACGAGATTGCAGATGAAATGGCAGAGAATATAGTAAAAAGAGCATATAAAGTTGTAAAAGAGAAGGAGGGGCTCTATTGCTATGGGTATGACGGCAAAATAGGATTTCACGCTCAATCGGGTATAGACAGCGATATAGATGTTTCAGCAGGGGTTAGAATAAAGGCAGGATGTGAGCCTGAACTATTTAATCAGATAAGGCTTGAAGGAAAACTTCAAAAGTATTTTGATACAGGAGTTAGTGATATATATATATTTGATAGAACTGCAAAGAGCAATATAGAAGGGGTGCTTACGATTATTAAAGGAGCTTTTAAAAATGGAATAAGGGAAATGACAATAAACACTTCAGATTCTGAACTTATAAGGATTACAGGGTATCTTGTAAAAAGAAGCGATATTGAAAAATATGAAAAGGGAGAACCTCTAAGAGAAGGCACTGTTGCACTTGGTGCAGACAGCATAAAAAACTGCAGGATTTTAGATAGAAGGGTAAGAGGTATATAATGGCTTATATAAATAAAATAATACTAAACACATTTATAGATGGACCGGGAAGCAGGATGGCAGTATTTATGCAGGGATGCAATTTAAGATGCTTATACTGCCATAACCCTGAAACATGGAATCTTTGTACCAACTGTGGAGAATGCGTTAAAACATGTATAGCAGGAGCACTTTCTTTTAAAGATGGCAGAGTAATTTACAATAAGGATTTATGTGCTAAATGCGATGTATGCATAAAGATATGCCCGAATAATTCAATGCCAAAGTATCAGGAAATGTCTGCATTTGAAGTTTATAAAATAGCTTATGATAACAGGGATTTCCTTGATGGCATAACCCTTTCGGGAGGAGAGTGCACCCTTCAATATGAATTTATATTAGAACTTTTCAACTTAATAAAGGAAAATACAAGACTTACTACTTTTATAGATACTAATGGATATATGGAATTTGACGTGCTTAAAAAGCTAATTGATGTTACAGACAGTTTTATGTTTGATCTTAAGGCATTAAACAGAGAAAATCATATTAAACTTACAGGATACGATAACGAAAAGATACTTGAAAATCTCGAATATGTATCAGCTAAAGGGCTTTTGTATGAGGTTAGAACAGTATTAGTAGAAGGTTTTAACGATAGCGAAGATGAAATTGAAAAAATATCAAAATATATATATAATCTTAACAATTATACAAAATTTAAACTGATTCCCTTTAGACCCTTAGGAGTTAAGGGTAAGCTGTCTAATATGGAGCCCTTTGATAAAGAAAAGTTTAAATATCTTTATGATATTTCAAAAAGCATATTAGGCGAAAGGCTTATATTAAAGGATGGTTAATTATTTTTCATACTATTTTTTCTTTTGTTTTTTAAGAATAGTGTTTTTAGTTTTGTAGTTTTGGTAGTTTTGGGACGGTTAGTGTGAAAATGTCCATTTACAAAAGAGAAAAAAAGTTCAAATTAAGGAACGGTTACTTATTTCATACACAATATCTGCAAAATCAGGGGGACATGTATAAAATATTATGTCTATTATTTAATATTTAAGGGACGGTTACTTATTCTCCTGCTATATTTACAATTTGATGAATAATACGAATAGAACCACCTCCTACTTGGAAAAATAATACTAAAAATATAATCTAAGTCGGAGGTGTTTTGTTATGCCAAGAATGGCAAGAATGAAGTCCTTTGATTGCATCTATCATGTTATGGTTAAAAGCATTGTTGAGGCCCCTCTCTTTAAAGACGATGATGATAAAATAAAGTTTATGGAATTTGTTAAAAAATCTCAGGAACAGTTCGAGTTTAAAGTTTATTCCTACTGTCTTATGGATAACCACGCCCACTTCATAATAGACGCAAATGGTGCGGACATATCGAAGATAATGCACTTTATCAACTACAAATATGCAATCTATTACAACAAAAGGCACCAAAGAATAGGGCACCTTTTCCACGATAGATTTAAAAGCCTTATAGTTGATAATGACAGATATCTTTTTGCCTTAACAGCCTACGTTCACTTTAACGCAACAGATATAAAGGGTTATGAAACAAACCCACAGGATTATCGTTTTTCATCCTTAGGGATATTCTTAGCAGAAAAGAAAGATGAGTTTGAACTTATAGATGACAGCTTTATACTTTCAATGTTTAGTCTTAAGGAAGCAGCTGCACGAGCAATGTATCGAGATTTCATATTTAAAGTAAAAAGTGTAATTGATGCAAAGAAGCAGGAGTTTAAAAATGAGCCTACAGAATATAGGAGTATGAGAAGGGTACTTGTAAGGGACTTATCCCCTGAGAAGATAATAGAGATAATATCAGAAAGGTTTAATATAGACAAATTAATGCTTAAGATAAAAAGGGCAAAGGGAGCGAAGGAGGCAAAGGCGATACTGTGCTTTGTATTAAGAAAGTTTTGTGATTTAAAATGCTCTGATATATGTAAGATACTTGGCAGCATAGGGCAAGCGAACGTATCGAGGCTATGCTCTTTAGGGGCTGAACTTATAAAGGAGGAGAGGTATAGGGGAATAGCGGAGGAGATACTGGCTGTAGGCGTATGAGTGTTTAATGTTAATTAAATGATAAGTAATAATTTTAAAAAGCATGATTCCCAGAGGAAAATGAAGAAAAAAGATGTACAAGCTATGATGAAACGCTAAAAATCAAATCAACATAATATAAAAAAGAATAGATTAACATTACAAAATTAGTAAAGGGTTTATTATATTAAAATTATATTTCAGTTTATTAATGCGTGCTGAATTTTAGATGATATAAATAGAGAAATCATTTTGTAGTTGTTTGCTAGTTTTTACATAATAAGTAACTGTCCCAGCTTACTCAACTTATCCCCAACTTTCCCAACTTTCATCGGCTAGATTTCCAATTTCTTATTTTCTACATAATAAGTAACAGGTCATGACTAAAAGTAGCCACAACGACGGAATGAAAAAGTTTGTGGTTTTTCAAAGGTAATAGAAGGGACGGTTACTTATTATATTAAATAATAGACATAATATTTTATACATGTCCCCCTAATTTTGCAGATATTGTGTATGAAATAAGTAACCGTCCCTTGGCTTCCTTGGCTTGAACTTTTTTTCTTTTTTGTAAATGGACATTTTGACACTAACCGTCCCAATGTGTCACAATTTGTTATTTTCTATATAATAAGTAACCGTCCCAATTTATGACAATTTATGGACCAATTTATGCAACTACTGAATTTCAAAATTTATAAGAAGGATTCCTCCAGTTTATGTCGAAATATTTATAAATAAAAATAAACATGGATTGTGTTAAGTAAATATGAAAAAATAGCGTAGCTACACGTATAATTACACAAAATTACACAGTTTTTTTATGTAATCTGAATTAATAAAATTTGATAATACTGGATTTATCAAAAAAAGGCATGCCGAAGGCACCTACTTAAAACTTAAAATGTAGGTATGTTATGAATATATGGTTTATTTGAGAATTAAGCAGACAGAAGCCAGTTATTAATATTTTTTTCATCAACTAAAATACCAGCAACTTGTGCAGGAGTTAGATTGTTTAAAGAATAGTGAGGTCTTAAAAAATTATAATGGAAAATAAACATTGCTATTAGAGTGTTTGCACTTTCAAATGATTTAAAACCTCTTTTACGTTTATACCAGTCTTTAAATGTATCATTAAAAGCTTCTAGCAAGTTGTTGGATATATCATCTTTAAATGATTGAACTTTTATGTGTTTTGAAGTGTTAAAAATAGTTTTAGTAGCAAGATTATATGAGCCTAATCTATCGGTCACAATAGCCGATGGACATCCAAACTTACTTGCAGATTTAAACAAGGAAAAAGCTTGAGAAGCATCTCTTGAAGGAGATAAATTAAAACCAAGAACCATTCTGGTTTCTGAATCGATAATTAACCATAGATAATGTTTTTTACCATTAATAAAAACGACAGTTTCGTCGGCATGCCATTCATCAGATGTACTTAAATCAAGATTTTCAGTAAGTCTATTAGCTATACTTAGAAAAATTGGAGCAAATTTTTTGCACCAAGATGCAATAGTTACATGAGAAACTTTGACATTGTAGGTTAGTTTAAAAAATTGAGATATTCTTCTTGTTGAAGAACCATTTAGATAATAGAGGTTAAGTGCAGTAAGAATTAAAAATAATGGAAATCTCATTCTTTTAAAATCTGTCTTTCCTTTAATTAATTCACAAGATGCAGAGGGTATATTAATAGGTTTTGCAACATAAATAGAATGACCACATTTTTTAGAGTTGCAAGTATAATGGGAATAGTACTCATAATCATGGTGCAAATAAGTACCACTACCACAAACAGGACAACGAGGATACCCTCTCAATACACGATTTTTCTTACCCTTATAATCTTCAAGAGTAAACTGACGTCTACAGTCTTTACATTGATATTTTTGATTACCTGCTTTGTCTTTCCCAAAGCGATAGAGATTTTGACTATGGCATCTTGGACATGAAATTTTATTCAATGACTTGCACATAATTTCATCTCTCCTTCGGAGGTATTTTGTTTTTGGCTATATATAAGATAACTCAAAGGGGAGATGAAATTCAAATATCATATAACTTAACAAAACTTAAACATGTTATGGGAGATATGGTATGAAGTTACGTATAAAAATATTACTGACATTAACAGCTTTATCATTAATATTTATGTTTTCTTTTTGCATTATTTCGTATAAATATTATATTAAAAACATTAAACTATATGAGAAAAAAATTTTAATTAATAAAATAAACCAAATAATTATGAGTATAAATTTTGATGTTGATGATTTGGAAATATTGGCTGGTGATTGGGCAATTTGGGATGATACATATCAATATGTTAAAGATAAAAACAAACAATATGAAGAAAAAAATTTAGATAATGCCACACTAAATAATTTAAATATAGACATTATGCTTTTTTATGATAATGATAATAATCTTGTAAACTCAAAGATCAAGGATGATAATGATGAATTTGTAAGTATGAGTGATGAACAGATAGGTTATATTAAAAGGTATTCAAATGTTCTTTTTAAGGCTGATAATCTGTCAGAGGGAGTTTCTGGTATTATAGTTTTTAATGAAAAGCCAATGCTTATTTCTTCAAGGCCTATTACAGATTCAAAAAAACAATTACCTAAAGATGGAACATTAATTGTTGGAAGATATATAGACAGTGAAATGATTGATAAAATGAATAAGTTGACAGATAGTAAAATAAAATTACTTCCTCTATCATTGA
This sequence comes from Caloramator sp. E03, assembly GCF_006016075.1. Taxonomy (NCBI): domain Bacteria; kingdom Bacillati; phylum Bacillota; class Clostridia; order Eubacteriales; family Clostridiaceae; genus Caloramator; species Caloramator sp. E03. The sequence continues at coordinate 2,137,566 of NZ_CP040093.1, forward strand.
GTAATATTTCAGAATATATTAGAAAGGATATTTTGAGAGAAGAAACTGTTATAGATCAAATAGATAAAAATAATATAGCCGTATATAAAAAAATTAATGATATTTTAAATAATCCAGCATTTTGTATTGTATTAAACCAAGATAGAAATTATTACATTCAGCAATTACATTCTTTAGAATTTTATATGATATTCTTATCTATTACATTTATTGTAATTATTCTAGTATTAATTTTATTTATTGATAATAATATAATAGAACCTGTTGAAAATATAAGTAAAGATGTAAGAAATATTACATTTAATGACTACGAGAAAGGATTGCTTACTGAATATAAAAGTATTGAGTTTTCTTCTTTAGTTAAAGATATTAATGGTATGTTAAATAGGATATTTGAATATAATAAAAAAGTGAATGAAAATGAAAAAAGACTTAATATGATATTGAACAGCTCAAATTCTGGATATTGGGATTATGATATAGAAAAAAATATATTTAGAATCAGTGATAATGTTTATAATATGTTTGGATTTGAAACAGATGATATATTTCCTGTAAGTTTTGAGGAATGGAGGAAAAGAATTCATCCACAGGATTATGACTATGTTTATAGCTCTATAAAAAAGATGACTTTAAATCAAATCTATGATAGCTTTTTAGAATATAGGATTCTTTCCAAAAATGGAGAATACAAGTGGGTTTATACTCAAGGAAAGATAGTTGAATATGATAATAAAGGATTCCCCAAGAGAATACTTGGAATTATTATGGATATCAATGATAAGAAAAAAATGGAAAATGAAATAAAATATCTTACATATTATGATTTATTGACAGGGCTATTTAATAGAGGATATTATGACTATATTATAAATAAAACGGCAAAAAATGGTAAATATCCAGTATCAATAATTATTGCAGATATAAATGGTTTAAAGATGATTAACGATAACTTAGGGCATGAAGAAGGGGATAAAGTTATCATAGAAATTGCATCTATTTTAAAAAATACATGTCCTGAAGAAGCAGTAATATGCCGATGGGGTGGAGATGAATTCATTGCAATCATAGAAGATTGTAATGAGAAGCAAGCAGATACTATATCAAAAAATATTATAAATACTGCAAAAAATAATCTAAAAGAAGTAACTTTATCTTTAGGGCATTCTACACAGTATGCTGCGTCAAAAGATTTAAAGATATTAATAAGAAAAGCAGAAGAGGCACTATATCATAATAAACTATTAAATAAGCAAAGTTTATATAATAATACATTATTACTTTTAAGCAGAACATTATTCGAGAAAAGTAATGAAACAGAAGAACATGCAGATAGAATACTTAATTTTTGTGAAAAAATTGGTTATAAGTTAAATTTATCTTCGATAATGATAAATGAATTGTCATTGCTTGCAAAACTTCATGATATTGGTAAAATAGGAATACCAGATGAAATACTAAATAAGCCAGGAAAATTAACTGATACTGAATTTGAAATTATGAAAACTCATACACAGATAGGATACAGAATAGTTTCTACAGTTCCTGATTTTCAAAATATTGCATATTACATATTATGCCACCATGAAAGGTATGATGGGAAAGGATATCCTAATGGTTTAAAAGGAGAAGAAATTCCTCTTTTATCAAGAATACTTTCGATAGTTGATGCCTTTGATGTAATGACTCATGAGCGTTCATATAAAAAGGCAATGCCAGTAAAAGAAGCAATTGATGAGTTAAGGAGATGTTCTTCAACTCAATTTGATCCACAAATTGTTGATCTATTTATTAGAATTATTGAAGGTACAGACTAATTATGTTAAATATAAAACTTATGATATGTAACTTATGTGTAATAATTTCTGGGCATAATAAGTATGAATAAAATAGAAGGAGGTCGATTATAAAATGAATACAAATTTTAAAAAGACTTCCATTTTTATAACAGTGATTTTGTTTATTTTATTAATAGGTGGTCAGGTGTTTGCTTATAATACTAAAACATCAAAGAAAAACAATTTAAGTTTATTTACCCAAAACAGAAAAGAAAAAAGCATAAAAAATTTACAAACCTTAAATGAAGTACTTGACAGCCTTGTAAAAGATGGCAAGATAACAAGCACACAGAAAGAAAAAATAGTTTCTTATGTAAAGATTAAAGAAGATGAAAGAAAAGCAGAAAAAGAAAAGCTTAAGAAAATGGATGAGAAGCAGAGAGAAGAGTATTTTAAAAATGCAAAGAAAAATGTTAAAAAAGATATGTTTGATGACCTTGTAGACCAAAAAGTAATAACGCAGCAGCAAGCTGATACAATTAAAAAAGCTCTCTTTGAAAAGAATAAATCTACAAAAATAGAGAATTTTAAATCTCAATTAGAAAATCAAGTAAAGACAGGAATAATAACAAAGGATGAAGAAAATAAAATAATTGAATATATGAATAAGAAGATAAATGAGAAAAAAGCAGAAATGGAAAAAGTAAAAAATATGACATCAGAAGAAAGAAAAGCATACTTTGAAAATAAAAAATCCCAGCCTAAATCTGACTTTTATAAAGAACTGGTCGATCAAGGTATATTAACTCAAGAAAAAGCTGACAATCTAAAAAAGGCAATGCAAGGGTCTGAAAAACAAAATAGACATTTTAAATTTAAATACAAAAACAAATGAATATAGACAGCCGTATTTTATTTGCCGTAGATGTTATTATCTACGGCTTTTGTAAAATATACTATAATATAACAATAAAAACATATATTGTATATTTGTTTAAATCATGTTACAATTAAAATGAAATTACATAAATTATTATCTATTATTAATGTTCTCCGAGTTTAATTATCCCTTTGGGATATTTAAACCGTTAGGGCATAAAGAGCAATCTTTATACCTGCCATGGTGCAAAGGAGTTCATCTTAAAGATTTTTTTCTTTAAGGTGAACTTTTTTATTTTGGTTCTATGTCAATAGTTGGGGTGGGCATTTTATTCAAATGCCTGCCCTTGCTAATTTTCAAGAAGTTTTAACGAATTAAAGAAAGTGAATCAAAAATTCTCTAAAAATGGGCATAACAAAAAGACCAAACTAATGTTGGTTTTTGAAAAATAGAGTACAGTAATCAATTACTTGCAACAATGCAGAATTCTATTTCTAAACCTGTTAAAATTTCTGAACCCAAACGCATTTCTTTTAATAACTTTAATCTTGTTGTTAAAACCTTCAACACATCCATTCGTATAAGGAACATCAAAGGAATTAACTATTTCCTTAAACCACCTGCTTAAAGTTTCTGCACATGAAATATATTCTTTTATACCGCTTTTTCTTGCTATCTCAATCCATTCCTTTAGTAATATTTTTGCTTCAGAAGCAGACCTTGCATCTGAAATTTTGTAAAAGGATTCCTTAAGGTAATGGGCATGTCTTAATTCATCATTGTATAAAAGCATAATTTCAAGTTGTCTCTTAGAGTCTTCATCTAAGGAATCTTTTCTAGCAAGAATGAGTTTTCGACTTTTTTTGTAATATCGCCTTAGTTTCTTATCCATATTCTTTTGAATGCGCTTTCTAACGTTTTCTATAGCCCAGGTGTTGTAGCGCATAAAGTGGAACTTATCTATGATGATAGTTGCATTTTTAAAGTATGTTTTAGCAATGTCAGCATATTGACTCCACATATCAATAACTACATATTTTACCTTATCCCTGTTTTTAAAATTTCTAAAGTAATCCGAAAGGATATGAAATCGTCTATCTTTAATAATATCAATTACTTTATGATTAACAGGATCAACTAATATACAGTGATATTTTGAGCCACCAGAATTACCTTTAAATTCATCAATAGATATAACTTCAGGCAAAGAATACGCAGTATAACTAACAGTATCAAAAATGCGTTTTACAGTATGGGTGGAAACATTGGCTTTTAAGGAAACATGCTTCATGCTATTAACATTAGATAGTTCGTTAATTATGAAGAAAGATAAGCGGTTTGTCATTCTATGATAGCGTGGAAGAAAATCTAGCTTTTCATAAAAGCGCTTACCGCATTCTGAGCATACTAATCTCCTTTTTCTAAGAATGATAAAAGTTTTTTTAAACTGAATGGGTACATCTTTAATTCTTTGTTTTCTGTAATCATGAACTTTAGATGTAGTATAGCCACAAACTGGACAAACATGTGGTTTCTTTTTAGTTTCAACAAATATCTCAATAAAATCATCTTTATTAACAACGTTTTTTACAAAAACATCTTTTAAGTTTAGTAAATTGTTGATAAAATTATACTTAAGCACTTTATTGGATGCCTCCTTTCTAAAATTTTGTTTTGGTTAATTTTATTTTAGCAAAGTTGGCATCTGAATAAAGTGCTTTTTTCTATTTAAATAAAAATGTTGAGGTTTACCACCCCAACATTTATTATAGAACCTTTATTTTAAAAATAAAAAAGGGGGGTGTAGCTGGAGCCGGAAACCGGTGTCCAGGGGAAAATTGAGCAAAGTTTTAATGATTTCGCCTGACAAATGCATAAGCTGCAGAACATGTGAGATTATATGCTCTTTTACAAAGGATAATGAAATTAACCCAAAGAACTCTGCAGTATCAGTGCTTACTTATGAGGAGGCTTTAATATCAGTTCCAATTATGTGTATGCACTGCGAAGATGCGGCCTGTGAAAAGGTTTGCCCTGTTGGAGCAATAAAGAGAGTTGATAATGCTGTAGTTGTAGATCATGAAAAGTGTATAGGCTGCAAGATGTGCATAAGTGCGTGTCCTCTTGGGAACATAACCTTTAACTCAAAGCAAAAGAAGATTGTAAAATGTGATCTTTGTGGTGGCGATCCTCAGTGTGCTAAATTCTGCCCATCAGGTGCTATTGAGTATAAAGAGGCAACTCCTAATAATCTAAACAGGAAGAAAATTATTGCTGAGAAGTTTAAGGAGTTGTTTGAGGAGGTGGAGAAATAATGTTCGGTTGGACTGGTAAGATTTTAAGAGTTAATCTTACAGAAGGAACTATTAAAGTTGAACCTCTAAATATAGATGATGCTAAAAAATATATTGGAGCAAGAGGACTTGGAACAAAGATATTTATGGATGAAGTTGATCCTAATGTTGAGCCTTTCAGCCCTGAAAATAAACTTATATTTATGACAGGCCCCTTAACAGGTACCTTTGCAAGTTCAGCTGGAAGGTATGAAGTTATAACAAAGGCACCCCTTACAGGAACAATAGGAGCTTCAAACTCAGGTGGACATTTTGGTCCAGAGCTTAAATTTGCAGGATATGATGGAATTATTTTTGAAGGAAAATCAGAAAAACCTGTTTATCTATATATAAATGATGATAAGGTAGAATTAAGAAGTGCTGAGCACCTTTGGGGAAAGACTGTTTATGAAACAACTGATATTCTCTTGAAGGAAAACGGAGAAGACTTTAGAGTATCATGTATTGGTCCTGCAGGAGAAAAGCTTGTATTATTTGCAGGAGTTATAAATGACAAGCATAGAGCAGCAGGAAGGTCAGGGCTTGGGGCTGTTATGGGGTCTAAAAATCTAAAGGCTGTTGCTGTTAGAGGATCTAATTCAATAAAGGTTGCTGATCCTGAAAAATTCAAGGAAGCCTGCATCGATGCAAGGGCAAAGCTTAAAGCTCACCCTGTTACAGGAGCAGGACTTCCTACCTATGGAACTGAAATACTTATAAATATACTAAATCAGAATGGTGCTCTTCCAACAAGGAACTGGAGAGACGGCGGAATATTTGAAAATGCTGATGACACGAGTGGTGAAGCCTTAACTGAAAAATATCTTGTTAGAAATAAAGGTTGTTTTGGCTGCAATATAGGTTGTGGAAGAGTAACAAGAATACCCGACGGCAAGTTTAAGAGCACTGGCGAAGGCCCTGAATATGAGGCAGGATGGGCTTATGGTGCAGATTGTGGAGTTAAAGATCTTGATGCAATATGCAGAGCAAGCTTTATATGCAACGAATACGGCCTTGATCCTATAACTATGGGTTCAACAATTGCCTGTGCAATGGAGCTTTATGATAAAAAGATTATAACTAAAGAAGATGTAGGATTTGAACTCAAATTCGGAGATGGAGATGCGATAGTTGAGCTTACTAAGATGACAGCTTTAAGAGAAGGCTTTGGGGATGTGCTTGCTATGGGTTCATATAGACTGGCAGAAAAATATGGTCATCCAGAGCTTTCAATGTCAGTTAAAAAACAGGAGATGCCAGCTTATGATGCAAGAGGAGTTCAAGGAATAGGATTAAACTATGCAACTTCAAACAGAGGAGGCTGCCATGTTAGAGGATATACGATATCTCCTGAAGTTTTAGGAGTACCTCAAAAACTTGACCAGCTTGTAACTGATGGTAAAGCAAACTGGGTCAAACTATTCCAAGACCTGACAGCTGTTGTAGATTCATCAGGATTGTGCCTCTTTGTAACCTTTGGAATAGGGCTTCCTGAAATATCACAGATGCTAAGAACAGCTATTGGCGTTGATATGAGCAATGAAGAGATATTAAAATGTGGTGAGAGGATTTGGAACTTAGAGAGAATGTTCAATATTAAAGTAGGATTTACTAAAAAAGATGATACTCTCCCACCAAGGCTATTAAGTGAGCCTCTGGAAAAAGGTCCTGCAAAGGGAAAGGTAAGTGGGGTACCTGTAATGCTTGAGGAATACTATAAAGTTAGAGGCTGGAGTGAGGATGGAGTACCAACTGAGGAAAAATTAAAAGATCTTGAAATTAAATTATAAATTAGAGCCCATGCACTGCGTGAAGCATGCATGGGCTTCATGAAAGAATTTATGGAGTGGTTAAATGAAAGTTAAGTTTTTTGCATTTTTTAGAAACTATGCCAAATGTAAGGAAGCAGATGTGCCTTTATATAATGATGTGAGGGAGCTTTTAGATAACCTTTGTAAAAAATATGGAAAAGAGTTTGAGGAAAAGATATATACAGAAGAAGGGAACCTTAGTGATGATGTAATAATACTTGTAAACGGAAGGCATATAGCTCATCTTGATGGTATTAATACAAAGCTAAAGGAGGATGATGAGGTTTGCATATTCCCTGTGGCTGCAGGGGGCTAATGTAAAGGAAGGTGGTATTTTGAGCAATATAATGGAGATAATAAAAAAATATCCTCGAGAGAAAAGGTATACTTTGGCAATGCTTCAGGATGTGCAGAAACATTTTAATTATATACCAAGGCAGGCTCTTGAGATGATATCAGAATATGTAAATACTCCATTAAGTAATTTGTATAGCATGGCAACTTTTTATAAGGCACTAAGCCTAAAACCAAAAGGAAAATACGTAATTAAGGTTTGTGATGGAACTGCATGCCACATACGTTCTTCAATGGTTTTAATAGATGAAATATATAATATATTAAAAATAAGACCTGGAGAAACAACAGAGGATGGTATGTTTTCTCTTGAAACAGTAAATTGCCTTGGCTCTTGTGCAATAGCCCCGGTTATGGTTGTTAACGATAAGTACTATGGCAAAGTTTCCCCTGCTATGGTTAGGGAAATAATAAAGGAATACGGGGGCGAAAAAAATGAGTGATAAAAAGATAGTTAAAGTCTGTTGTGGGACAGGCTGCCTTGCAAACGGAAGTGGAGCATTATATGAAAAACTTTTAGAAAAGTCAAAGCTAAAAGGAGATTTTTCAGTTGATATATTAGTAAAATCCACTGGCTGCAATGGACTTTGCGAAAAGGGCCCTCTTATTAAGATAGAGCCTTATGGGATAACCTATTGCAAAGTTAAACTATCGGATGTTGATGAAATATATGAAAAAACGATATTAAAAGGAGAGGTAATAGAAAGGCTTTTATTTACTGATGCTTCAGGTAAAAAGACAAAATCCCATAAGGATACTGAGTTTTATAAGAGACAGCAAAAACTTGCTCTAAGGAATATAGGAGAAATAGATCCAACATGTATTGATGATTATATTGAAAGAGAAGGCTATAAGGCTCTTTACAAAGCGCTCTTTGAAATGACACAAGAGGATATAATAAACGAAGTTGAAAAGTCAAAAATAAGAGGAAGAGGAGGAGCTGGATTTTTAACCTATAGGAAGTGGATGGGGGCAAAGAAGATTGATAATTTTCCCAAATATGTTGTTTGCAACGGTGATGAAGGAGATCCCGGTGCATTTATGGACAGGAGCATAATGGAAGGTGATCCCCACAGTATAATAGAGGGTATGATAATATGTGCAAGGTATCTTGATGCCAACATGGGATATATTTATATAAGGGATGAATATGGACTTGCTGTTAAGAATATGAATAGGGCAATTGAAGATGCTAAAAAACATGGATACCTTGGCAAAAATATTTTAGGAAGTGGATTTGATTTTGATTTGCAAGTTGTTCGTGGTGGGGGAGCTTTCGTATGTGGGGAATCAACGGCTCTTATGTCATCAATAGAAGGAAAGGTTGGGGAGCCAAGAGCAAAATATATTCACTCAAATGAAAAAGGGCTTTGGGGCCAGCCAACAGTTTTAAATAATGTTGAAACTTGGGCAAATATACCACTTATAATATTAAATGGGGGAGACTGGTTCGCTAGCATTGGGACGGAAAACAGCAAAGGTACCAAGGTTTTTTCCCTTGTTGGCAAAGTAAAAAATACAGGTCTTGTTGAGGTTCCTATGGGGACTACCCTAAGGGAGCTTATATTTGATATTGGGGGCGGAATAATAAATAATAGAAAATTTAAAGCTATTCAAACAGGAGGTCCATCAGGAGGTTGCATACCAGAGAGTCTTTTAGATTTGAAGGTTGATTTTGATACATTAACTAAGGCAGGCTCAATGATGGGCTCTGGCGGAATGATTGTAATGGATGATAGAACCTGCATGGTTGATGTTGCAAGATATTATATAAAGTTTTTATCAGAGGAATCCTGCGGAAAGTGCGCTCCATGCAGAGAAGGAATAAAAAGAATGCTTGAGATACTTACTGATATTTGTGAAGGGAGAGGAAAAGAGGAGGATATTGAGCTTTTAGAGGAAATTTGCAGCATGGTTGAAAGTGCTGCCCTTTGTGGGCTTGGTAAAACTGCACCAAACCCAGTTATTACAACTTTAAAATATTTTAAAGAGGAATATATTGAGCATATAGAAAACAAAAGATGTCCGGCAGGGGTTTGTAAAAACCTTACAACATTCTATATAGATTCTGATAAATGTATAGGCTGCGGTCTTTGCAAGAGGAACTGTCCAGCTGATTGTATAAGCGGCGAAATTAAAAAGCCCCACTCAATTGATGCTTTAAAGTGTATAAAGTGTGGAAGCTGTATTGAAAACTGCAGATTTAGTGCTGTAAAGGTAAAATAGGGGGTGGGAGCATGATAATTAAGATAGATGGTAAAGAGTGTACTGCTCAAAAAGGTGAGTATCTTTTAAACGTTGCAAGAAGAAACGGCATTGAAATACCAACCCTTTGCCACAGCGATGCACTGCCGGGCATTGGAAGTTGCAGGATTTGCATAGTTGAGGTTGTTGAAAAAGGCAGGTCAAGGATAGTAACCTCCTGCATTTTCCCTGTAATGGGAGAGATAGAGGTTTTAACTAATTCAAAAAAAATAAGGGATATGAGAAAAACCCTTTTGATGCTTTATCTTGCAAGAGTTCCTGAAAATGAAACTATTAAAAAACTTGCTAAAGAATATGGGGCTAAGGTTCCTCAAAGGTTTAGTGTTGATAAAAGTGAGGACTGCATACTCTGTGGTCTTTGTGTAAAGGCCTGCGAGAGCCTTGGAAGCAGTGCTATTTCAACGGTGAACAGGGGAGTTACCAAAAAGGTATCAACTCCTTATGATGAACCTTCAAAGGAGTGTATAGGCTGTGGCTCCTGTGCTTTTGTTTGCCCAACCAATGCAATTAGGATAGAGGAGAAGAACGGAATAAGGACTATATGGAATAAGGATTTTGAGCTCGTAAGATGTAAAAAGTGTGGAGAGTACTTTGCAACAAAGGAGCAGATAGAGTACATAAATAAGAAAAAAGACTTTAATTTAGAGGATGAGATGCTTTGCGATAAATGTAAAAAGAAAAAGGCAGGAGAGAGACTAAAGGATGTATTTGAGGATTATAAGGAATAAAATAAAAAACCCAGCTTTGATGCTGGGTTTTTTATAATAAATAAATTATACAATACAAGAAATATATTACATTTATGAAAGAATATTGACAAGTTATAACTATATATATTATTATAAAAGTAATAAATTTACTACGATATAGCAGGGGGAGTAAAAAAATGACTACCAATTGTAACATATTTACTGAGATACGAACAAAGTACAATATACTTTCTCCTATTCAAAAAGAAATAGCTGATTTTATTTTAAACAATAGCGAAGAAGTTATTATGCTATCTATAAGCGATTTGGCTCAAAAATGCAATACAAGTGAAACAACTATTATGAGATTTTTAAGGAAGCTTGGCTATAGTTCATATCAAGTTTTCAGAGTAAAAGTAGCACAGGAACTATCAGATGATTCACCTAAATCAATTTATGAAGAGATTAAGCCAGAGGATAATATTAGTGAAATTAGAAAAAAGGTTATTCTATCTACAGTAAATTCAATAAATGATCTTAATAATATTTTAGATGATAAATCTATAGAAGAAGTTGTAGATCTTATCTGTAAAAGTAAGAGAATATATTTTTTAGGTGTAGGAGCTTCTGGGATAATTGCAAACGATGCTTTTCACAAATTTCTTCGATTAGGTTTGAATGTTATAACATGCAACGATTCTCATATTATGAACATAATGAGTGCGCATACAAATTCTTCTGATTTATTAGTTATATTTTCTCATTCTGGAGAAAGTCAAGAAGTTTTAGAATGTGCTCAGCTTGCAAAAGAAAATGGTACAAAAATAGTTACTATAACAAGTTATGGGCATTCAACTATTACTAAGCATGCTGATATTGTATTATTAAGCTCAACAAATGAAACAAAATATCGTTCTGATGCAATGGTTTCCCGTATTATACAGCTTGTTATAATAGATATATTATATGTAGCTGTAGTTTTAAAATTAGGACCGTCATATATTAAAAAAGTTAATAAATCACGTTTAGCTGTAGCAAAAAGAAAAATATAATTTTTATTTTGAATGGAGGTATTATTATGACAAAAAAATTTAAAACTATTTTACTTGGAGATGCTATGATCCCTGGTAAAGATTTTGAAAGTGCATGTAAAAAATACCTTTCTGACTTTGTAGGTGAAATTGTTGTAGGAGATTGGGAGCCTGACTGGAATAACTTGCAGTACAGAAGGCTTGAGGTAGAGAAACACGGACCAGAAATTGAAATTGTTGATAAATTGATAGTTGAACATGGTAATGATGCTTCTATGCTTTTAGGATTATTTGTACCTGTTTCATCAAAAGTTTTTGATCTTATGCCTAATTTAAAAATTGTTGGAGTTTCAAGAGCAGGTGTGGAAAATGTAAATGTAAAAGAGGCTACCAGTCGAGGGATACTTGTGTTTAATGTTGAAGGAAGAAATGCAGAAGCAGTATCTGATTTTGCAGTAGGTTTGATGCTTGCAGAATGTAGAAATATTGCTAGAGCTCATTATTCTATAAAAAATGGAAAGTGGAGAAAAGAGTTTTCTAATTCTGATTGGGTTCCTGAACTTAAAGGGAAAAATGTTGGTATTATAGGATTTGGATACATAGGGAGATTAGTAGCAAAAAAGCTTATGGGTTTTGACGTAAATAGAATGGTATATGACCCATTTATAAGTGAAGATATAATTAGAGAAGCAGGATGTATTCCAGTTGATAAAGAAACATTGTTTAAAGAAAGTGATTTTATTACAATACACGCAAGACTTTCTGAAGATTCAAAAAATCTTGTAGGAGAAAAAGAATTTGAAATGATGAAACCTACTGCATATATAATAAATACAGGAAGAGCTGGATTAGTTAATGAAAAAGCTCTTATAAAGGCATTAAAGGAGAAAAAGATAGCGGGAGCAGGGCTTGATGTTTTTTGGACAGAACCAATACCACAAGATAGCGAGTTTTTGCAGCTTGATAATGTAACACTTACTACCCATATAGCAGGTACGACAAAAGAAGCTTTAACAAGATCTCCTGAACTTCTTATGGAAGATATTTGTAAATTGTTAAGAAATGAAAAACCAAGGTTTATTATTAATGGTGAAGTTTTAGAAAATGATGAATTTAAGAAGTGGCTGGAGGAAGTGAGAAAATGATAGTAAATTTAACATCAATTTTAAAGGATGCTCGCTTAGGTAAATATGCTATAGGTTCTTTTAATGTATATAGTTATGAAACAATAAAAGGGGTAATTGAATCTGCCATAAAATTAAATAAGCCAACTATAGTTGCTTTTGGAGAAAGATATTTAGAAAATATGGATTTTGATTCAGTTTATGCGACTGTAAATGCTCTTGGGAAGAATACTAATACACCTATAGCATTACATTTAGATCATTGTAAATCATTTGAACATATAGTACAAGCTATAAGAGCAGGATTTACATCTGTTATGTATGATGGTTCAAATTTGAGCTTTGAAGAAAATATAAAGGAAACAAAAAAAATTGTATCCATTGCTCATTCAGTAAATGTATCTGTAGAGGCAGAACTTGGAGGAATATCCCTTGGAGATCGTTCTAATGAAGAAGAAAGAGAACAAATATATACTGATCCAAATGAAGCAGAAATATTTGTTAAGGAAACAGGTGTTGATGCGCTGGCTGTATCAATTGGAACAGTTCATGGTATGTACAAAGGAGAACCTAAAATTGATATTGGTGTATTAAAATCAATAGCATCCAGGATAGACATACCTTTAGTATTGCACGGAGGATCAGGAACTCCTGAGAATATAATAAAAGAATGCATTAGGAATGGTATATGCAAAATAAATGTCAATACTGAAATATCTGCATATACTGTAGATAAAATTAAGGAAGCTCTTCGATCAGATAAGGATTATCATCTTTCAAAAATTTCCATATTAGAAATAGAATATATAAAAGAAGTTGTAGAAAAATATATGAACATGTTTTATAGCTAAAAAAATATTCAATGTCTCAAAAGACTTTGAATATGATAAAAAACTATACTTGTGCATTAATAATCAAAAATTAATAAACAGTGCACTGAAAAATAATAAAAATAAAGGAATAGCTTAATATTTACAGCTTTTTAGTTACTAAAGAAAAATTGTTAAATATCTAACTTTTACCTGAGTTAATTATATAACAAAAAAAAGATGTTATCAATATGAATATAGCAAATATTATTTAGTCTGATATAGATATAAAATAAAACAATATAGAAAAAATAAGACAATTTCACAATTTATGTTGATTGATTTATGAATATCCATTTTCAAAAGTTTATATATCATATTTTAAATTTAAATACTATTTTGACCGAATTTTATTTGTAAATATAATAATTTTTTAATGCACAAGTATAGCAAAGTTTTTTATAAGAAGATAATCCATAATTAATAATTAAAAATTATCTGATCGATTTGAGATATAGTTGTATCTTATAACAAAAATTTTCTAAAAATTAAAAATTTAATATTTTTAAATTAAGGGGGATTAATGTTATGGTAACTGGTCCGATGTTGATGATAATTTTTTTAATAGCAATAGCTTTTGTTTTGATTTCTATAATTAAGTTTCGTTTAAATCCTTTTATTGCATTGCTTGTTACTTCAATTTTAACTGCATTTATGGTAAGAATGCCTTTAGATAAAATAAGTTCTGCAGTAACGACTGGTTTTGGAAATACGCTTGCAGGCATAGGCATTGTTATTGGACTTGGGATTATTTTAGGTCAAATTTTAGCAGAAGCGGGTGCTACTGAACAAATAGCTAACAGTTTATTAAAAGTTGTAGGAATAAAAAATTCTCCTCTTGCTTTAAATATAACAGGATATTTAGTATCTATTCCTGTTTTCTTTGATGCAGCATTTGTAATACTCATGTCATTGGCAAAGGAATTATCAAGAAAAACAAAAAAACCTATTATAACATTTGTAACAAGTTTGGCTGTTGGATTGATAGTTACACATGCTATGGTAATACCTACGCCTGGACCATTGGCTGTAGCAAATAATATGAAGATAAACTTAGGAATATTTGTATTATATGCAATTATCGTATCACTACCAGCATCATTAATTGGAGGCTGGTTATATGGTTTATTTTTAGGTAAAAAATATGATTACAAAGAAATAGCAAGTAATACTGTTGATGAATCAGCTGCAACATCAGAATTTGTAAGAGATAAAAATAAGCCTATGCCTTCAGGTGGTCTTTCTTTGTTTGTTCTTTTGTTACCAATATTATTAATACTTTTAGGAACGATTATGAACATTTTACTTCCTAAGGGATCAAAGGCTGCAGTAATTTTTAATTTTGTTGGAGATAAAAATATTGCTCTTTTGATTGGTGTATTCGTTGCAATATTGAAGTTAGGTAAATATTTAGATCAACCAATAAATAAGATAATAATAAAAGCTGCAGAATCAGCCGGTATGATTCTTTTAATTACAGGAGCAGGTGGTTCTCTTGGCAACATTATAAATAGCAGTGGAATAGGTAAATATCTTGTTGATACATTATCAAAATGGAATATATCAATTATTATATTGGGATTTATTTTAAGCCAAATCTTAAGAGCGGCTCAAGGTTCCACAACAGTTGCATTAGTTACAACATCCTCAATATTAGGTCCTGTAGTTATGCAAATGGGAGTGTCACCTGTGCTTGTTGCTATTTCTATTTGTGCAGGTGGCATAGGATTATCATTACCTAATGATTCAGGATTCTGGGTTGTACAGCGTTTTTCAACCTTGAGAGAATCAGATACTATTAAGGCATGGACTATAGGTGGTACAATAGCTGGATTAACAGCTCTTATCTTTACTTTAATATTAAGCATGTTTTCAGGAATATTGCCAGGAATATAATAAAATTTTTTTCATTTTTCTTTTAAGTAAAAATTATAATCTTGGTAAATTGCTGGAGGAATAAAAAATGAACTGTGTAATTACAATTGATGTTGGTACTTCGAGTTTGAAATCTACAGTATATACCTTATCAGGCAAGAGCTTATATGGTTCTGCTAGTGAGTACCAACCTGTTTTTTTAAAGAACAATTATGCTGAACAGAGTCCAGAAACATGGAAAAATGCATTAATCCAAACTTTGAATGATATTTCAAAATATGTAAGCAACAATAGTATTGATATAATAGCAATATCAGTTACATCACAGAGAGCATCGATAATTCCTGTTGATAAACATGGAAATTACCTTCATAATGCAATTATGTGGCAGGATAAGAGAACAACGCAGGAGTGTAAAAAAATAAGTAAATTTATAGATATAAATACTATATATAGAAAAACTGGTTTGAGGATAGACCCATATTTTTCAGCACCTAAAATGCTTTGGCTCAAGGAAAATTGTTCTGAAATTTATAATAAAAGTTATAAAATTTTAGGCGTTCAGGATTTTATTATATATCTTCTGACCAATAAGTTTATCACAGATTGGACGCAAGCCTCAAGAACAATGTTAATGGATATAAACAATTTTAAATGGGATAGAGATATTCTTGATATTTTGGAAATAAATGAAGAAATTTTACCGGAATTATGTCCTCCAGCCTCTATTGCTGGGAAACTAACAGACCAAATAGCAAACACAGTTGGACTAAAAGGTGGTATACCTGTCATTATTGCGGGTGGTGACCAGCAATGTGCAGCCGTAGCTTTGAATATTTTGCAGGAGGGATATGCTGAAGCTAATACAGGAACAGGTTCTTTTGTAATAGCATATTCAGATAAACCAGTATTTGATATTAAAAACAGAACATTATGTAGTGCAGCTGCTATTCCAGGAAAATGGGTGGTGGAAGCGGGGATACTTACAACAGGAACTATTTATAGGTGGCTTAAAGAACAGTTTTATCCAGATAGTATAGATGGCGAAAATAAGTATGAATTGCTAAATAAAGAAGCATCTATATCAACTACTGGAGCTAATGGAGTTATAATGATTCCGCATTTTCAAGGAAGTGCAGCTCCTTATTGGAACCCAGATGCAAAAGGGATGTTTTTTAATCTTACTTTAGGAACAAAAAGAAGCGATATAGCAAGATCAGTTTTGGAGGGAATTGCTCTTGAGATAGCTGAAAATGTATTTCTAATAGAAGAAAATATAGGCAATATCAATACTATAAGTGTTGCAGGTGGAATGACAAGGTTTGATTTATTTAATCAAATCCAGGCAGATGTTTTTAATAAACCTGTAATAAAATATGAAAATAGTGAGGCATCTTCACTTGGAGCATTGATTAGTACCTCTGTAACATTAGGTTACTATGAAAATTATAAAATTGCATTTAAAAATATAATAAATGATAATCCTACATTATATGATCCGTGTGATAAAAATGCAGAGATATATAAAATAATAATAAATAGGAAAAATAAGTTATATAATGCATTAAATGAAAATGATATATATAGTTTATTTAAATATGGAATATAATCTAAGTATCTTTATCAGTTGGCAGGTATTTGTTTAGAATACTTGCCTTTTCTTTATTGCAAGATACAAAAATATATTTTTGTAAAATAAAGCAGCATATTTTTAAATTTATAAAAAATTTTATTTTAATTAGGAGGATTTTTTTAATATTCATAGAAAAATATAACATAAAAGTAAAATAATCAAAGAATACAGAGGTGGTAAATTGAGGGCTGATATAAATATAAAGTTAGAAACTCCATTGGAGCTTCCTATACACTACAATCACATTATACAGGCGGTTGTTTTAAGGTGGCTTTCTGATGATAACTACAGTAAATTCATACATGATACGGGATATAAATACAAAAAAAGGCAGTATAAAATGTATACCTTTTCAAAAATCTATGGAAAATTTTCCATAGATTATAATAAAAAGACCATAACATATTTTGATAATATAATGCTTTCTATTTCATCATTAGAAAATGAATTCATGAAGTATATTATAAACACTGCAATTATTAATGATGTTGTTATAGGTAAAACGAGGGGACAAGTTGAGAACATAACTTTTAAATCTTTGGATTTAATAAATAAAGGAAGGATAAGAACAAAATCCCCAATAGTTGTTTATAGTACCTTTTTATTGGAGGATAAAAAGAAAACCTATTATTATAATCCAAAAGAGGATGAATTTGAAAGCATAATTAGAAACAACCTTATAAAAAAGTATATTGCCTATTATGAAAGAGACCTACAGAATAAGGAATTTAAAATACATCCATTAGGCAATTTAAAAGAGAGCATTGTAATTTATAAAGGTACTGTTATTAAAGGATGGAACGGAGAATTCGAAATTGAAGGTTCTCCAGAGCTTATAAAAATAGCCTATGACACAGGCCTTGGTTCTAAAAATTCTCAAGGATTTGGATGTTTTGAATTCGTTGGGAGGTGCTAATTTGATAGAGGGAATTGTACAAATAGGTAGGGCCTTAACAAAGGAAGGGAACCTCCTTGATACATTAATTAGAGAAGTTCCTGTAAAAGACAAAAAAGACAAACCACTTTTAATAATGAAGCTTAATTTTAAAAAAGACAGCCTTGATATTGATATTAAAGAAGAAATGGATAATGAAAGTGTAAAAAAATACATCCATGTAGGTTCTGCTGATGTTCCAACGTCTCCCCAGTGGTTTGCAACTTCAAAGAATATAAATTATTTTTTAACTGAAACCTTATATAATCTTACAAACATAGATTTTGGGGATAATCTTAATAAAAAGATAAAATACGTATTTGATAACTTTTATATTAAAATTGATGAAAACATAAAAAGCGTAAAATATCAATATGCCCTTGATATGGAAAGATATTTAGACAAAGAGCTTGATGTTAAAAATATTTATTTAAATATGAAAGGCCAAGGGAAAAATGATAAGGAAATAACAAAGGAGCTTTCTAAAGCCTTTGAAGTATATATTAAAGAAAAATATGATATAAAGCTTAGTGAAGTTGGCCTTTTTACTATTTTAATTGATGGTATTCCTCTTTCCAGCTTTAAAGAATATCAAGAAAAAGTTCTTGAAGCAAAAAAAGCAGGTGGACAGGAAGAAGATAATAATCTTTTATGCTTTATATGCGGCTCTAAAAACAACGTTACTTCAGATGTAGCTAAAATGAAGATAAAGTACTATACAACAAACCAGATAATATTTGCAAGTGAAATAGATGCCAAAAACTATTATAAAAATATGGCATTATGTCAGGACTGTTTAAACTCAATAATAGCTTCAGAAGTATATATGGACAACAATTTAAAAACCAAAATCGGAGATTTAACAGCTTATATAATCCCACATTTTATATATGGAGAACCTTTAGATAAGGAGGAACTTGATTTTATAGTAAAAAAAATAAACAAATCCTTAAACATAGCTAAAAACCTTAAGGCAATAGAGAGCTTTGAATATGATATGCTAAATTTTCTTGAGCTTAAAGAAGAAAGAACTTATTATGTTCTAAATTTTATGTTTGTGAAACAGTCAAATCAATCAACTAAAATACAAAGGTTTATAAAGGATGTTCCTCCCAATATATTTGAAAAGATAGCTAAGGCTTCAAAATATTCTTATGATGTAATGAAAAAATCATTTTATAAATACAATAGCCGCATAGATCTTTTAAATATATATTACACGATACCAATAAAGGTTAAAAAAGGAGAAGTTGTAGAGTACAGAGACATATTATCCCTATATGATAGCATATTTACCCAAAGACCTGTGGATAAACTTCATATAATAGATAAGTTTATTGATGGAGTTAATGTTATTCGGCTAAACAAAGAGGGCTACAACTTAAAGACAGAGGAGATATGCTATTATATTTTAAAATCCAATATGATGATAAAATTCTTAGAAAAACTTAAATGTTTAAAGGAGGGAAAGGCTTTGGATACATCTTGCTTAAACGTAAAAGAAGAAATAAAGCAGTATATAAAGGATATGGGATATGATGAGCAGCAGACTGCAATGTTCCTTCTTGGAATTTTGATAGGGGAGATAGGTAACAGCCAGTATAAAAGATATGATGGCAACAAGCCAATACTTAATAAGTTAAACTTTAATGGTATAGACAAATCAAAAATTATAAGGCTTTCAAATGAAGTTTACACAAAGCTTGAGCAGGAAAAGATAAGAAACTTCAATGAAGTTTTGTATTCTGACTTTAAAAAGCTTCTTGATTCCAACATGAATAAATGGATGCTAAATAAAAATGAAAATTTATATTATATATTATCAGGCTATTCTTATGCTACTGCAAAACCAATGTTAAAGGAGGTTAATGAAAATGAATAACAGCGAAATACTTTTTATTTATGATTCAAAGCTTTCAAATCCTAATGGTGATCCTGATGAGGAAAACAGACCTCGTATGGATTATGAGAGGGATATTAATCTTGTTTCAGATTTAAGACTTAAAAGATTTATAAGGGATTATATATGCGATAAAGGATACGACATATTCGTAAGAAAATTAGATGATAAATCTGTTACAGCTGAAAAGAGAATGGAGAGCTTTAAAAATTCAAGTGAAGATGAAATATTAGAAAGTCTTGTTGATGTAAGGCTCTTTGGTGCAACAATGCCAATTAAAGGAGATAATAAAACCTTTATAGGACCTGTACAGTTTAATTGGGGATATTCTTTAAACAGGGTTGAACTTTTAGAAGCAAGCATAACCTCCCACTTTAAAACAAATGAAAAGGCTCAGCAGGGTACAATAGGAAAGGATTATAGAGTAAAATATTCCCTTATAGCTTTTTCAGGGGTTATAAGTGGGAAAAGAGCTCTTAAGACGAAATTGAAAGAAAGCGATGTTGACCTTTTAGATAAGGCTTTAAGATATTCCATTCAAAACCATGCTACAAGAAGTAAAATAGGAGAATATCCAAGGCTTTATATTAGGACTGTATATAAAGATGATGAAACTATATTGGGAGATTTTAGAGATTATATAAAGCTAAATGAAAAAATAGAAAACGTAAGGGACATTAAGGAGATAAGCCTTGATATAACATCCCTTTATAATCATTTAAAATTAAATTCTGAAAAAATAGATAAAATAGTATATTTTTCTGATGATAGCCTTGAACTTGTATTAAACGGAAATACTACTACCCTTTTGGAGGCATTAAAAGAATTTAACCTTTGTGAAGTAAGGTGAAACTATGGAATTTTTAGTTTTTGATATTAAAGGAAGATACGCTCATTTTAGAAAGTTTTATACTAATTCATCATCCCTTTCTTATTCTATGCCTCCAAGAACAACCCTTGAAGGGATTATTGCAGCAATCCTTGGACTTGAAAGGGACAGCTACTACGATGTTTTAAGTAGTGATAATCTTAATCTTTCTGTAAGGAAATTAGCTTCTACAAGAAAAATACTTCAAAGCCTAAACTATATAAAGGCAACTTCACCAAGTAAAATAATAAAGCCAGAAGAACATACACAGGTTCCTTTTGAACTTTTAACTGGAGAAGATGGGATAAAATATAGAATTTATGTAAATCACAAAGATTCACAGATAATGGACAAACTTTATGAAAGGCTTAAAAATGAAAAATATTTTTATATTCCCTATCTTGGGGCAGCACCCTTTAACTGCAGTATTTCTTTTTTAGGTAAAATTGAAGGGGAAGAAATTTTTTCGCAGGATTATATTGAAATTCTAACCCCCATAAGAAAATCCCTTATAATAGATGGAGGGCTTGATATTACAAGTGTAAACGGCATTTTAATAAAAGAGAAGATGCCAAGGGATTTTAAAAGTGGAAGGATAGTAAAAGAAGTTGAGGATTACATTTATGAAGAAGGAGGCAATAGCCTTAAAGTTAAATTAAAATCTCCTTATTATAAAATAGGTAATGAAAATATAGTCTTAATTTAGGTGCCTTTGGCACCTTTTTTGGAAGGTGGTATTTTGAAGTTTTTTTCACATCCTGATAAAGAGCTTATACTACATTTAAGGGAAGTGTATGAAATAAATAAGGATAAAGTGGATAAGGATTTAAGAGAATATTATAGAATAATCAGCTATTGTCATGATTTTGGGAAATTTACTTCCTATTTCCAAAGATATCTTAAAACAAAAAAAAGGGGCAAATATACAGATCATGGCTTTATTTCAGCACTTTTTGCTGCATTTTGTGCTTTTAAGGAATATGGTGAGGATAACATAGTGCTTTTAATATACAGCATAGTATTACACCATCATGGGGATCTTGAAAATGCATCTAAAGATTTACCTTCATCTATATCAGGATTATTAGAAAATGACTATAGGCTATTAGAAAAAATTGAAATTGCACAATATCAAATAAATGATATGATAAAAAACAAAAATTATATAAAAGAAGAATATAGAAAAATAGATTTTGATATCTATGTTGATGAATTCTTAGATTCTGATATTACATTTATTCTTAAAAAGTTAAAAAAATTATCTTTTTTAATGGAGAAAAGTCCAACGGAAAAAAATTATTTTGTACATCAGATTTTATATTCTTCTTTAATATCTGCAGATAAGCTAAGTGCATCACAAATAGATATTCCAACGGAAAAATATGCACAATATGAATGCCTTGACAGAGTTAGGCTTAAAATAATAGGCAACAGTTTTTCTACAATAAATGAAATAAGAAGAGAAATATTTTATAAGGTACAAAAATCAATTGAAAGGGATTATAAAAAATCGAGATTTTTTACAATAACGGCCCCAACAGGCACAGGCAAAACTTACACTGGATTTTTTGCAGCTTTAAAATTAAGGGAGCTTTTGGGTGGGAATAGGAGAATAATATACTGTCTTCCTTTTACTTCTATAATAGATCAAAACTATGATGTTTTATACGATCTACATAATGAAATTGAGGAATTTAAAGAGGAAAGCAGCAGATTTTTAATAAAACATCACAGCCTGTCAAATGTAGAATATAAAAGTGAAGAATATGAATATGATAATCTTGATTCAGAACTCTTGATTGAGAACTGGAGTAGTGGAATAATAGTAACAACCTTTGTTCAGCTTTTAGAAACTCTTATAAGCTGTAGAAATAGGATGCTAAAAAAGCTTATAAATTTAAAAGGTTCAATACTTATCCTTGACGAAATACAGGCAATAGATATATCATTTCTTCCACTTGTTGATTATGTTCTAAGAAAATCAAGTGAATATTTTAATTTGCATATTATTATGATGACAGCTACGAAGCCTTATATTTTAAACGAGGCTATAGAACTTTTAGATGACTGTACTAAATACTTTAGTATATTTAATAGAACAAAACTTATTATAAATCCAAATAATATTAAGTTGGAAGAATTTATTATGGAGTTTAAAAATAATATTGAGGATAAATCTTATTTAATTGTGTGCAATACTATATCTTCTTCTCTTAAGGTATATAATTCTTTAAAGGATTTAAAAAGAAAAATATATTATCTTTCAACTAATCTTTTACCTATTCATAGAAAAAGAATGATTAGTGAAATAAAGGAGTGTTTAGATAAAAAAGAAAAAATAATACTTGTATCAACACAGGTTGTTGAAGCTGGGGTTAACTTTGATTTTGATATTGCAATAAGGGATATAGGACCGATAGATTCAATAATACAGTGTGCTGGACGATGTAACAGAAACGGCAATAAGGATTTAGGAAATGTTAAAGTCTATTCTTTAATTGATGATGATAAGGATAGAGATGGTTTTGGCTTTAGTAAATATGTATATGGCATACCAGCTATTCGGATTACAAAGGAAATATTAGGCAAAGAAAGCATAGAGGAGAAGGAATACTATAATATTGTATCGGAATATTTCAAAAGAATGCAGGATAATAAATCAAAGGATAAGAGTATGTTTTTTAAGAATTCAATATTATCTTTGAATTTTTCAAATGAGGATAATAATAAAATTCCAATTTATAAGTTTTCATTAATAGAAAATAACTTAGGATATTTTGATGTATTACTTTTGTATGATGACATAGTTGAAGATGCCTTTGATAAGTATTGTAAACTAAGGAATGAAAAAGATTATTATGAAAGAAGAAGGCAGTATCTTAAAATTAAAAACATTTTAAAGGATTATACTTTATCGCTACCGATTAAATATAATAATATCTTCGAAGAGAAATTTGGCTTTTATATACTTCCGCGACATGGAATTAAAGACTATTATGATGAAAAGACAGGATTTATTAGAGATGCTAAATCCTTTGATATATTTTAACTAAACAGCAACATTCATCGCCCACTTCTGTAAGTGGGCGATGAATGTTGCTTGATAAATTATTCCTTTATGGTATAATCAGTATTATAGGAAGGAGGTTATGCAATATAATGGATTTAGATAATAATAATCATTCAGTATTCTTATTGTATTATCATCTTGTTTTGGTAACTAAATATAGAAGAAAAGTTATTGATGATAATATATCGAATAGACTAAAAGAAATATTTGAAAAGATACAAGATAATTATAATATCACATTACAAGAATGGAATCATGATAAAGACCATATCCATATATTATTCAAAGCACATCCTAATACAGAGTTGTCTAAGTTTATAAATGCGTATAAAAGTGCTTCATCAAGATTGATAAAGAAAGAGTATCCTAAAATAAAAGAGCAATTATGGAAAGAATATTTTTGGTCAAGAAGTTACTGTTTACTTACAACAGGTGGGGTGTCAATTGAAGTAATTAAAAAATATATAGAAAAGCAAGGGAAGGAGGTGTAACTTTGCTTAAGGCTTATAAATACAGAATATATCCAACAAAAGAACAAGAAGAATATTTTGCTAAGGTATTTGGTTGCGTAAGATTTATATACAACAAAATGCTACATGACAAAATAGAATACTATAAGCAAACAGGAGAAAAGTTAAACAATACACCTGCACAATATAAAAAAGAATATTCTTTTCTGAAAGAAGTAGATAGTCTTGCACTTGCCAACGCACAACTTAATTTAGAAAAAGCATATAAAATTTTTTTAGAGATAAAAAAATAGGATTTCCAAAGTTCAAGAAAAAGAAAGGTTACCAGTATTATACTACAAATAATCAAAATGGAACAGTAACACTTGAAGGTGGTTATCTAAAAGTTCCAAAGTTAAAGACAAAAATAAAAATAAAACAACACAGACAATTTGAAGGAAAAATCAAATCCGTAACTATATCAAAGACGCCAACAGGCAAATATTATGCTTCTATATTTGTAGAAGAAGAAATTAAAGAATTATCTAAAACAGATAGAAAAGTAGGTATAGATTTAGGCATTAAAGAATTTGCTATTTTATCTGATGGAACAAAGGTAGAAAATCCAAAATGGTTAAGAAAAACAGAAAAAAGAATTAAAATTATACAAAAATCATTATCAAGAAAGCAGAAGCAAAGCAAAAACTATGAAAGAACAAGACAAAAACTTGCTAAACTACATGAAAAAATATCAAATCAAAGAAAAGATTTTCTTCATAAACTATCTTCTAAAATTATACACGAAAATCAAGTGATAGTTTTAGAAGATTTACAGGTAAAAAATATGCAACAAAATCATAAATTAGCAAAAGCAATAACAGAAGCATCATGGGCAGAATTTAGAAGGATGTTAGAATACAAAGCAAAATGGTATGGCAGAGAAATAATAATAGCACCACAAAATTATGCATCAAGTCAAACATGTAGTGAATGTGGATATAAAAATCCTGATGTAAAGAATTTAGCATTGAGAGAATGGAAATGTCCAAAGTGTGGTGCAGTTCATGATAGAGATATAAATGCAAGCAAGAATTTGCTAAAATTAGCCATGTAATTGGTATATCTGGGGAGAGAACAGCCCTTTGAGCGTGGGATAACTTACTTCGCTGGGAGTATTGACCACGAAGCCACCACTTCTATAAGTGGGGGTAGTTCACATTACTTTTATGGATTTTATAAGATAATGCTAAATTGATTAATGATTTTATTAAATTTGTCGTCGACCTCTAATCCTGCAAAAAAGCCGGGTGATCGACGACAAAAGAAATATATATTTCATAAGGGTTTGCTTGTTTTATTAATATTTTGTTTACAATTGACAAAAAAAGCAAACCCTGTTATAATAATGCATGAACGGGTTTATAGCCTACCTATGAGGGATTGAAACTTCCAGATATAACAGATTCAACTACAATTCTTGATATGTTTATAGCCTACCTATGAGGGATTGAAACTTGGTTTTTTTATTGTTTGGTTTTGCTTATGGCTTTTGTTTATAGCCTACCTATGAGGGATTGAAACTATAATTCATTCGCTGATGTATTATTTCCCTTAATAGTTTATAGCCTACCTATGAGGGATTGAAACCAGCGTATGCGAAAAAAATACCCGAAATGTCTTATTTATGTTTATAGCCTACCTATGAGGGATTGAAACATAAATTATTCTAAGAGAATGTCTTTAAAGATTGAGTTTATAGCCTACCTATGAGGGATTGAAACTAATTGATATAGATAAACCAAAAAAGTTATAAAGCACCCGTTTATAGCCTACCTATGAGGGATTGAAACTTGTAATGCAGGAAACTATTGATTTAGATTGTATAGTTTATAGCCTACCTATGAGGGATTGAAACTATTACTATATAAGCAATTAATTATATAGTTATATACCGTTTATAGCCTACCTATGAGGGATTGAAACCTAATCGTATATAAAAGCATAAAAAAACAAGGCTAATGTTTATAGCCTACCTATGAGGGATTGAAACGATTTTTCAAGGCTTATACGGTTTCTATTTGCTACTGTTTATAGCCTACCTATGAGGGATTGAAACGCATGCTATTAAGCTTTGATTTATCTTGTCTCAATTGTTTATAGCCTACCTATGAGGGATTGAAACCGAATAACCCAATTTATAATTGATATAGATAAACCAAAGTTTATAGCCTACCTATGAGGGATTGAAACAAAATATTAGGAAAATCTCTTAAAGCGTCAATAGCAAAGTTTATAGCCTACCTATGAGGGATTGAAACTTTCAGCAAGAAGAAAATCAGGAAAATCCTTCCACTTGTTTATAGCCTACCTATGAGGGATTGAAACATATATCACCCTGTTGTATTGTTTTTCTGTCTGTTACGTTTATAGCCTACCTATGAGGGATTGAAACATCTCCCTCATTTTCTAATTCTCCTTTCTGCACCCCTGTTTATAGCCTACCTATGAGGGATTGAAACCAAAATAGAAAAAGTTGTATAACAGCCGATGTTATACGTTTATAGCCTACCTATGAGGGATTGAAACACCAACTATACCGTCATAGGTAAAGCCTTTGAAATGCGTTTATAGCCTACCTATGAGGGATTGAAACCCCTTCTTCGCCTGATAATGTAGAAAGTTTTTTTTTGGTTTATAGCCTACCTATGAGGGATTGAAACCCACAACAATTTTGCTCAAGATAAACCCGAATCTTAGTTTATAGCCTACCTATGAGGGATTGAAACACCAACTATACCGTCATAGGTAAAGCCTTTGAAATGCGTTTATAGCCTACCTATGAGGGATTGAAACCCCTTCTTCGCCTGATAATGTAGAAAGTTTTTTTTTGGTTTATAGCCTACCTATGAGGGATTGAAACCCACAACAATTTTGCTCAAGATAAACCCGAATCTTAGTTTATAGCCTACCTATGAGGGATTGAAACATAAATTTGATTTATTAATGGGTTATATTAACCCTTGTTTATAGCCTACCTATGAGGGATTGAAACAAGCCATAACCATCTTCAAACGGATGTTTGAAGATAGGTTTATAGCCTACCTATGAGGGATTGAAACCGGATGAGGACACAGTTCGAGGCAAAGGATGGTTGAGTTTATAGCCTACCTATGAGGGATTGAAACTGCTTTTTAACTTTCTTTACAGATGTGCTTAAGCCGTTTATAGCCTACCTATGAGGGATTGAAACTAGACTTAAATTTTGATATTTTTCCACAAGACTCTCGTTTATAGCCTACCTATGAGGGATTGAAACCTTGGTTTGCGTCGCATCCATAAACTGCAGGCATTTGTTTATAGCCTACCTATGAGGGATTGAAACCCTTTATAATCGCCTGTTTCTATTCCTAACCATTCGTTTATAGCCTACCTATGAGGGATTGAAACATATTCTTTGTTATAATGAGGGTGAAGGGAGCGACAGTTTATAGCCTACCTATGAGGGATTGAAACAACTGTTTTGGTGTAACTTCATCACCCCACCAGCTTTCGTTTATAGCCTACCTATGAGGGATTGAAACATTTGATAAAACACTGTGATAATGTTGAAATATACGTTTATAGCCTACCTATGAGGGATTGAAACCCATATAGATTTCTTTGTGTTTCTATACACTTCCAAGTTTATAGCCTACCTATGAGGGATTGAAACCTTTTCTCCCTCTTTTCCCCGCAATCCACATCTCCGGTTTATAGCCTACCTATGAGGGATTGAAACTAGATTTTTGTTTCCATCTTCCACACCTCCACAGTCCGTTTATAGCCTACCTATGAGGGATTGAAACGAAATCGAAATACAAGCGGATAGAAAGACAATGCCTAAGTTTATAGCCTACCTATGAGGGATTGAAACCGGGGAAAAGAGGGAGAAAAGAAAAAATAAAAGGTAGTTTATAGCCTACCTATGAGGGATTGAAACCACAAAAAAAATGCCTTCATTTCACACACTTGTAAGTTTATAGCCTACCTATGAGGGATTGAAACCACAATACATTTTTACGATATTTTTTTCACTCTCAAGGTTTATAGCCTACCTATGAGGGATTGAAACAAATTCTAACTCCTCAAGAGCTTTCTTATATTTTTCGTTTATAGCCTACCTATGAGGGATTGAAACTTTTTATGTGACATCATATTCACCTCCTACACTTCAGTTTATAGCCTACCTATGAGGGATTGAAACAGGACAAGATAATTGAAAAAGAAAAGGTTAAAAAGGATGGTTTATAGCCTACCTATGAGGGATTGAAACAAAAATCAGTTGATTGGGCGACTCTAAAGAAAAACAGTTTATAGCCTACCTATGAGGGATTGAAACTGAATATCACAAAAAGGAGGCTATGAACAAGTATGGGTTTATAGCCTACCTATGAGGGATTGAAACATTTTTCAACTGTGTAACCGTATGGGAGCTCTACTGGTTTATAGCCTACCTATGAGGGATTGAAACTGATAGAGGAATTGGACTATATAAAGAAGGTTTACAGTTTATAGCCTACCTATGAGGGATTGAAACTGAAACTAATTATGATGATATACTTGAGGCAGAAAGTTTATAGCCTACCTATGAGGGATTGAAACTATGAGTGCTATTGATTTTTGGAAGTGTATAGAAACAGTTTATAGCCTACCTATGAGGGATTGAAACCCTAAATTGTCAGTTATAACATAATAAATCTTGTTAGAGTTTATAGCCTACCTATGAGGGATTGAAACATGCTTTTTCTGCAACTTTATCAAGAAAATCCGTATTGTTTATAGCCTACCTATGAGGGATTGAAACCAAGGCGGAACAAATGTAATAACTGGAGTTAAAAATAAGTTTATAGCCTACCTATGAGGGATTGAAACACAGTACTCCCACCACCCATTACGTATATCTTATTATCGTTTATAGCCTACCTATGAGGGATTGAAACTGTTCAGTTGTGAAATAAATATTATGTTCTAATTCCGTTTATAGCCTACCTATGAGGGATTGAAACATTGTATTATATCTATTTTCTTCTATTTCGTTAGCAATTAAGTTTATAGCCTACCTATGAGGGATTGAAACTTGTTTCGATAAGCTTATTGTGCAGCGGTGTTACAGTTTATAGCCTACCTATGAGGGATTGAAACCGAAGTTTGAGGAGATGGAAAAGCAAATAAAAAATCAAGGTTTATAGCCTACCTATGAGGGATTGAAACTACAAATGGTAATCTTACCAGTGTTGAGGAAATTGGTTTATAGCCTACCTATGAGGGATTGAAACTTTGCAAGAAGACAACATTGTGCAAGTGTATTCAAGTTTATAGCCTACCTATGAGGGATTGAAACGGTAAACTTGCAAGGTCGACATCTTGACCATATATGTTTATAGCCTACCTATGAGGGATTGAAACATGATAAAAAAAATGACAGTTAGGGAATTTTTAGAAAGTTTATAGCCTACCTATGAGGGATTGAAACTAAAGCCAGGACAGGTTTTATTAATCCCAGTAAACAGTTTATAGCCTACCTATGAGGGATTGAAACCAAGCTTTTCAAGTTTTTCTCTATCAATAGGATTTAGTTTATAGCCTACCTATGAGGGATTGAAACAAAATAAAGATTAAATAAGAGGTGATAAAATGGCAATGGTTTATAGCCTACCTATGAGGGATTGAAACAAGCTCTTCCTTGTAGATTTTCAAGCCTTATCTTTAAGTTTATAGCCTACCTATGAGGGATTGAAACTTTCACATTGCGTGAAATTTGTAAAAACTGATTTTTAGTTTATAGCCTACCTATGAGGGATTGAAACAAACTACAAATATAAGTACACCAAAACGGGTCTACTGTTTATAGCCTACCTATGAGGGATTGAAACTATCTTCTGCTATTGCATTATATCCCATAGTTTGAACCAGTTTATAGCCTACCTATGAGGGATTGAAACAATTTTGTAATTTCATATACATATCTCTTTTAAAAGAGTTTATAGCCTACCTATGAGGGATTGAAACATAAGAAATTTTTCGGACTCAAAATCCGGTGGAGTAAGTTTATAGCCTACCTATGAGGGATTGAAACAAATTACTATAATTATAATTAAGATATTTAATTTTTAGGTTTATAGCCTACCTATGAGGGATTGAAACTGTTATCTGTTATTCAATTTGTAATGAATAATGCTTTGTTTATAGCCTACCTATGAGGGATTGAAACAGGAGTGCAGATGATGAAAATACAAATTCAGGCATTAGTTTATAGCCTACCTATGAGGGATTGAAACTACAAATGGTAATCTTACCAGTGTTGAGGAAATTGGTTTATAGCCTACCTATGAGGGATTGAAACGCAAGGTGGTGAGCTAATGGAAATTGTTGCTTTTACGTTTATAGCCTACCTATGAGGGATTGAAACTATGAGAAAAATAAAAAAAGAAATAGTAAAGGCACTAGGTTTATAGCCTACCTATGAGGGATTGAAACTTCCGATTATGAGTAACAGAATGTCAAACAGTTTAGTGTTTATAGCCTACCTATGAGGGATTGAAACTCATCAGTATCAACATGCTTATAAAGTGCATCTCTTGTGTTTATAGCCTACCTATGAGGGATTGAAACCAAAATACATAATAAAATAGGCTAAAAATGAATAATTAGTTTATAGCCTACCTATGAGGGATTGAAACTTGTTTTGGTCTGTGATAAACCCTCTACATTCAATGTTTATAGCCTACCTATGAGGGATTGAAACTATTACTAATATTTTCCTTTGTCAATATATATTATTGTTTATAGCCTACCTATGAGGGATTGAAACCTGCAAGTGTAAAATTAGCAACTAATGCGCCATTACCGTTTATAGCCTACCTATGAGGGATTGAAACTCAAACTCTAATTTTGAGCCATCAAACCAAGATTTAGTTTATAGCCTACCTATGAGGGATTGAAACTCATTTACAACAATCATATCATCAAATGAGCAATTTAGTTTATAGCCTACCTATGAGGGATTGAAACTCTAATGTAATTGACTGTAAAAACTCTGCTGTTATATGTTTATAGCCTACCTATGAGGGATTGAAACGGACTATATTTTGAAATTTTTGTCCCTCCCATTTCAGTTTATAGCCTACCTATGAGGGATTGAAACCTTTTGAAGTAACAGAACAAGAATTAACCAGATTGTGTTTATAGCCTACCTATGAGGGATTGAAACTCGTTCCATCTGTTGTCGCTCCTGCATACTACCAAGTTTATAGCCTACCTATGAGGGATTGAAACCCTCTCTCTCTGTGAGAGGTAGCCATTGCCTGTCATCGTTTATAGCCTACCTATGAGGGATTGAAACTCTGTCGATTTCATAGCTGCAATAATATTTTTTCATGTTTATAGCCTACCTATGAGGGATTGAAACAGACAATAAGTGTAAAGGAGTTTTTGGAGAAAAATGACAGTTTATAGCCTACCTATGAGGGATTGAAACGATGGTAGTACAATTATTCCAGATATTTTAAATTACCGTTTATAGCCTACCTATGAGGGATTGAAACTCACTATATTGATAGAAATAAGCATTACCAAATTCCAAGTTTATAGCCTACCTATGAGGGATTGAAACACTGCTTTGTCTACCAATGGATGAGGTTCATCCTCATTCGTTTATAGCCTACCTATGAGGGATTGAAACAAATAAAATAAAATAACACTTTTATAAAATATTGTATAGTTTATAGCCTACCTATGAGGGATTGAAACTTGTATCTTCATCAGTAAAAATGGTTAATTCTGCATTTGTTTATAGCCTACCTATGAGGGATTGAAACATGACATCCCATCTGAAACTTTCAGTGTTTAAATGTTCGTTTATAGCCTACCTATGAGGGATTGAAACTAAAGAAACTAAACTATCCAAAAATACGATTCCACGTTTATAGCCTACCTATGAGGGATTGAAACCTTTCCCAAACTCTGCATTTTCAAAAATCTTTAATGTTTATAGCCTACCTATGAGGGATTGAAACGCTTGTCTGTTGTCATTTTGGTAAAAATTAAAAGTCCTGTTTATAGCCTACCTATGAGGGATTGAAACTTCTTATCGCAGCTTATATACTGGACTGATAAAAGTGTTTATAGCCTACCTATGAGGGATTGAAACTATGAAATTTCAAGAAAAAAAGAGAAAACAAAAGAAGTTTATAGCCTACCTATGAGGGATTGAAACTATTACCCAGAGGATAAAAGAATACTATGTAAGCGAGTTTATAGCCTACCTATGAGGGATTGAAACTCGTCATCTAATTGCAATAAATTATATCTTAATCTTCGTTTATAGCCTACCTATGAGGGATTGAAACTGAGGCAGGATAATAAAGGGTGGCTTGTATGTATGCCAGGTTTATAGCCTACCTATGAGGGATTGAAACATTTATGGATTATTCTCAAATACTTTCACAGATTAAGTTTATAGCCTACCTATGAGGGATTGAAACTGCTCAATTGCAAGAGTTTTATGCTGTTATTGTTTAAGTTTATAGCCTACCTATGAGGGATTGAAACCCTTATAACCTTTTCTTATATCTTCTGCTATTGCAGTTTATAGCCTACCTATGAGGGATTGAAACAAATCTTTATACATTTTTTAACCTCCTTTATATTTTGTTTATAGCCTACCTATGAGGGATTGAAACTATTAAAACAAGAAAAAAGTACAAATATACGGAAAATGTTTATAGCCTACCTATGAGGGATTGAAACTATTTTTATATTGACATTATATGGAATTAGTTATAAAAGTTTATAGCCTACCTATGAGGGATTGAAACTGAATATGACCCGTCAACTAATACATGGGCTACTAAAGCGTTTATAGCCTACCTATGAGGGATTGAAACTATCGAATATATACCATACACTAATGACGAGGTGGTGCGTTTATAGCCTACCTATGAGGGATTGAAACAGTTCATCGCCATTTGGCCAACTACAAACAAGGTTATGTTTATAGCCTACCTATGAGGGATTGAAACCTTGTAAGTTGCCCTTTTAGTCAAGTCCTCTTGAGTAGTTTATAGCCTACCTATGAGGGATTGAAACTTCTTTTTGTTGTCATGACAACCATAAGCCTAATGACAGTTTATAGCCTACCTATGAGGGATTGAAACAAATAGGAATAACAAAAGAAGGTAATTCAACAACTCTGTTTATAGCCTACCTATGAGGGATTGAAACTTGACCATGTGGTCAAAAAAGTGTTCAAAAAACTGAGTTTATAGCCTACCTATGAGGGATTGAAACTTGCCTTTGCTATATTCTTTGGCATACTGCGTACCAAGTTTATAGCCTACCTATGAGGGATTGAAACATTATTGTATATAATAATAGTATAATAAAAAAAATAACGTTTATAGCCTACCTATGAGGGATTGAAACACTGCATTTTAAAGTTCTTTTGAATTTATATGAGTATAGTTTATAGCCTACCTATGAGGGATTGAAACCTCCTGAACAAGTTAATCAGCTCTTAGATTATGCACAGTTTATAGCCTACCTATGAGGGATTGAAACTTTGCTAATGCAAGGGCTTTCTATAAGATAGGATGTGGTTTATAGCCTACCTATGAGGGATTGAAACAGGCTATTTTTGCCTTATTTTCCCATCCCTCTGGGAGTTTATAGCCTACCTATGAGGGATTGAAACTCTTTGCAATAAGCTCAGCAAGTGCTTTTTCAGCTTCTGTTTATAGCCTACCTATGAGGGATTGAAACTAGAAATATTAACAAATATGACTAATTGTGTTATTATGTTTATAGCCTACCTATGAGGGATTGAAACGTTTGTTTAACTCCCATTTAAGCATTAGGTTTTCAGGTTTATAGCCTACCTATGAGGGATTGAAACACTTGATGTGCCTTAAGATTTCATCTACATGTGCCTTGTTTATAGCCTACCTATGAGGGATTGAAACGCTGTTTTTAATTTATCCGTTTTGGATGTACCTAATTGTTTATAGCCTACCTATGAGGGATTGAAACTAGCAGTCAATTAAGCGAACATGAAAAACTAATATAGTTTATAGCCTACCTATGAGGGATTGAAACAAATCTATCTTTAATCCATTTTCATTGCATATATTGTTTATAGCCTACCTATGAGGGATTGAAACTAGTCATTTCCTTTCTCGCATACACAATGAGCAATAGTTTATAGCCTACCTATGAGGGATTGAAACTACAATAACAAGTTTTTAGATGGGCAGTTATACCCTTTAGTTTATAGCCTACCTATGAGGGATTGAAACAAGCAAGTTCTGCATATTTACCACTCATACTATTTCGTTTATAGCCTACCTATGAGGGATTGAAACTACAATAACAAGTTTTTAGATGGGCAGTTATACCCTTTAGTTTATAGCCTACCTATGAGGGATTGAAACAAGCAAGTTCTGCATATTTACCACTCATACTATTTCGTTTATAGCCTACCTATGAGGGATTGAAACAAGCAAGTTCTGCATATTTACCACTCATACTATTTCGTTTATAGCCTACCTATGAGGGATTGAAACTACAATAACAAGTTTTTAGATGGGCAGTTATACCCTTGTTTATAGCCTACCTATGAGGGATTGAAACTCCTCACATATCATACATCTTGGTATTTGTAATTCCTTTGTTTATAGCCTACCTATGAGGGATTGAAACCAATATAAGAATAGCTTCAAGATCTATACACAAAGTGTTTATAGCCTACCTATGAGGGATTGAAACCCTTTTTCATAGTACCAATACCCTTGTTTACTACAACCGTTTATAGCCTACCTATGAGGGATTGAAACATATAATCAATGATTAATAAATCTAATTCAAACATAGTTTATAGCCTACCTATGAGGGATTGAAACATGACAACAACATCATAATTAATACAGAAATTACCTGCGTTTATAGCCTACCTATGAGGGATTGAAACAATGGGCAGCAGTAGGATATATTTTAATGCAATTGTGTTTATAGCCTACCTATGAGGGATTGAAACCTATAATATAAAAAATCGTTGTATAGGCTTCTAAGTTTATAGCCTACCTATGAGGGATTGAAACCATAGAATTAAAAATATATAAAAAATATTCCATTTTGGTTTATAGCCTACCTATGAGGGATTGAAACTGCCTAACCTTGCAAATAATCCTACCGGCTCAAGCTCCGTTTATAGCCTACCTATGAGGGATTGAAACAAAAGATTTAAAGAAAATAAAGACCAGCCATTGATAAGTTTATAGCCTACCTATGAGGGATTGAAACGTTTTAGCAAAGAATATAAGTAATGGTCTTTTGCCTTCGTTTATAGCCTACCTATGAGGGATTGAAACTTTAGAATTATATATAAAATTATTAATATTATAATAAGTTTATAGCCTACCTATGAGGGATTGAAACAAGAAGTAGAGGCAGAAATTGAAAAGTCAAAAAATAAAGTTTATAGCCTACCTATGAGGGATTGAAACTTTGGCTTTTGTTTATAATGTATGTTATATCTGATAGTTTATAGCCTACCTATGAGGGATTGAAACAGGGTATGTTAAACCTGGGACACCTGATATGTTTTATAGTTTATAGCCTACCTATGAGGGATTGAAACTTCGATATAGAAGCGACATAGACAATTCAATGAGAATGTTTATAGCCTACCTATGAGGGATTGAAACTAGGCTCGTGTTCATCTGTAACAAATATAATCTCATTGTTTATAGCCTACCTATGAGGGATTGAAACTCCTCAATAAGATAATCTCTCTCAGGGTCTTCAGGGTGTTTATAGCCTACCTATGAGGGATTGAAATACGTTTTCTTTAACAGTACTGCACTATTGTGGGGTGATATGTTGGAAGTTAATGGAACTTTGATTTGGTATTATAACATTTGTAAAAGACAAGTATGGCTAATGTCCCATGGGATTGTGCCTGATCAGCAAGATGAAAACATAGACTTAGGGCGATTTATACATGAGAATTACTATAAGAGGAATAACAAAGAAATACGCTTTGGAAATGTTGTTTTTGATGTAATGTATGAAAAAGGAAATGAATTGGTCATAGGAGAAGTTAAAAAGTCGTCAACTTTTGAAAATGCTTCAAGATGGCAACTTTTATTTTATCTAAGGGTGTTGAAAGAGGCTGGAATAAATGCAAAGGGGGTTTTGTGCTATCCAGAGGAAAGAAAGAGAGTTGAAATAGAGCTTGATGAAGAAAATTTAAAAAAGCTTGATTTTATGATAAAAGATATAGAGAACATAGTACTTTTGCCTACTCCTCAAAGGGCAGAAAAATGTAGGTATTGTAGGAATTGTGCTTATAAAGAATATTGTTTTTCATGAGGTGGACTATGAAAAAAGATATATATATTTTTAATAATGGAGAATTAAAACGAAAAGATAATACTCTTTATTTTGAATGTGGGGAAGGTAAAAAATATCTTCCAGTAGAAAATATAAATAATATCTGGGTATTTGGAGAAGTTGATATAAATAAGAGATTTCTTGAATTTGTAAGCGAAAAAGAAATATTAATACATTTTTTTAATTATTTTGGGTATTATGTAGGTACATATTATCCAAGGGAGCATTTGAATTCAGGTTATGTAACCTTAAAACAAGCAGAATGCTATTTAAATACAGAAAAAAGATTGAATATAGCTAAAAAATTTGTTGAAGGTGCAGCAAATAATATACTTATTATCTTGAAATATTACAAAAATAGAGGTTGTGATTTAGAAAGGGAAATTGAAAATATAAGAGTTAAGATGGGAAGTATTGATTCCTGCAATGACATTGAAACTTTAATGGCTTTCGAAGGAAATATTAGAGAACATTACTATAAATGTTTTGATAAAATAACTAAAAAAGAAGAATACGCATTTGAAAAAAGAAGCAAAAGACCTCCTTTAAATAAAATAAATGCTTTAATTAGTTTTGGAAATTCTTTGCTATATACAACGATATTAGGAGAGATATATCAAACCCAGCTTGATCCAAGGATAGGGTATCTTCATTCAACTAACACAAGAAAATTTACGTTAAATCTTGACGTTTCAGAAGTATTTAAGCCGTCAATTGTAGATAGGGTTATATTTTCTGTTATAAATAAAAATATTATATCCTCAAAGGATTTTCAGCAGCAACTTAATGGAATAATACTTGATGAAACTGGAAAAAAGAAGTTTATAGAAGAATATAATTCAAAACTTGAAACAGTATTTAACTATACAAAGCTTAATGCTAATGTAAGCTATAAAAGGCTTATAAGGCTTGAACTTTATAAGCTCCAAAAACATATAACTGACGATGAAGAATATACACCATACATTGGGAGGTGGTAGAATGTTTGTAATACTTGTTTATGATGTTGGGGAAAAAAGAGTAAATAAAGTTCTAAAAAAATGCAGGCAATACTTGAATTGGGTTCAAAACTCTGTTTTTGAAGGAGAAATTAGTGAAGGTAATATTAAAAAACTTAAAATGGAACTTAACAGTATAATCAAAAACAACGAGGATTCGGTTATAATCTATAATTTTCAAAATACAAGATATTCTGATAGAGAAGTTATGGGCCTTAAGAAAAATGGATTTGATATTATAATATGAAACCCTTCCTGTTTATTAGGAAGGGTTTAAATTTATATCCTAAACTTTGCAACTGATTGCATAAGCTCATTAGAAATTGATGTAAGTTCTTCAACTGAATGAGCAACTTCCTGGGCAGAGGCTGACATTTCTTGGCTTGAAGCTGAAATTTCCTCAGTTGAGGCAGAAGACTCCTCTATAATACTTGATACGTTTTCAGTTTTAGCTAAAACATCATTTTTAACATGAACTGTAAGGTCAACAGATTTATAAACATCTTCAATAGTTGGGACTATAGTCTCTACAGAATCTAATATGTTTTCAAAGGATTTTACTGTTTCATCAACGTTTTCTATTTGTGATTTAACCTGATTATCAACTTCCTTTGCTGTTACTATTACTTCCTTTGTATCTTGGTTTATGGAAAGTACTAAAGTTTTTATTTCATCAGCAAACTGTCTGGACTCTTCTGCAAGTTTTCTAACTTCTTCTGCTACAACAGCAAAACCTCTTCCAGACTCTCCGGCTCTGGCGGCTTCTATTGCAGCATTAAGTGCTAAAAGGTTTGTTTGCTCTGCAATAGTTGTTATAGCATCGGTTATGCTGCTAACCTTTGATATTGAATTTGAAAGGTTAATAACTTTGTTGTTTACAATATTAAAGGATTCTTTTATATTTTCAATAGACTGTAAAAGTTGATTAAGTTCACTTTTGCCAATATTAACTTTATTTTTTGTATTATGTGCTGAGTTTTTTACTAATTCTAGTTTTTCATAGATGTTATCCATATTTTTAGCAAGATCATGCATTAGGCTTACAACATCTAAAATCTCCTGGGATTGTGTTTGGGCACCTTTAGCCATTTCGTTCATTGTTGCAGATACCTGCTCAGAACTTGCCGCCATCTCCTGAGATGTTGAATTAAGTGAATTGCAGGCATTTTCTATTTTTTTAGTTTTTGAATTAATGTCGTTAATAATATCTTTAAATGAGCTTTGAAGAACATTTATTGCTTTTGATATATCTCCTAATTCATCTTTTTTCTTAATTAATTTTTCATTAAAATTATTTGATAAATCTCCTTTTGACATTAAATTTAAATAATCTTTTATTTCATTTAAAGTTGTTACAGAGTTTTTGGATAGTATGAATAATATTGACCCAACAACAAGAAATGAAATAATCCCTATAGCTGATAATATTATTGTTATTCTTGAAACTGAATCATAAACAGACTTCATTGAAAGTCCAACATCAATTGCCCCTATAAGTTTATTATCCACATATACAGGAGTTAAAACATCATAAACATTTACCTTTTTAACGTCATAATAGTATTCTGAAGAATATTCCTTCCCGTTAACAGCAGCAGTTTTGCTACCTTCATCTTTAAGCTCAATTCCAATCCTGTTTTTATCAGTATGAGCTACAGCTTTTAAGTTTGTGTCAATGAAAAGAGCGTATACTATATTAGGATTTTTACCTATTTCATCTATAATCGATTGATAGCTTGTTTTCTCAACTAAATCCTGAACTTTATTTGCAAGTAACCCTACTTGTACCATACCGCCCTTTGGGTTATGTACATATCCGTATTTATAGTAGTTATCATCTTCTGTACTTTTTCTTATGTTTTCCATGAAATTGTTTTGGCTTCCAGTTAAAACTGAATAAGATATATGTTTATTATCAAATGTATAGCCAATACTTGATTGGAGATTGGAATAAATTATTTTTCCAGAAGGATCAGTATAATTTATTTCATCAACTCCCATAGATTTTGCAATATTATTTAAAACTTCATTATTAATATAAGATTGCGACAATACTATATTGCAAGTTGTTTTTATCTTGTCTTCAATTTGTTCATTGAGAGAGTTATAGGCACTTTTACTTTGCTCTATTCTTTTTGCTAACTGTCTTGTTAAGTTTAATCCATCTTCTTTAGTTGTTTTAATTGTAGATACTCTTACAATATAACCTGATATTACCGTAATAAATACAAAAGTAATAAGAAGAATAAAAAGGGGCAGAAGTGTTAGTTTAAAATTTAACGAATTTAGGTTGAATTTTTTCTTCAATTTTTAATCCTCCCTTGCTGTTTTTTTAAATCTGTGCCACTGTTAAGATTAATAGATAATTTAAAAATAGTGATATTTTTAATAGTTTAATAATAAATTAAATTAAACTAAATAATTAAATAAAATTATGAAAAATTTCCAATCTATATTATAATATTTATTTGTTTCCAATACAAGACAATTTTTTATATTTTAACAAAAAAATCGACAAATTTTTAAAGATAAATGCTTAGATTTTTATTTTATAAGCAAAAAAATTTAATCTATGCAGGATTTAATATTATAATATAGAAAATATTATATTGGTAAAAAAGCAATCTAAATATATTTTTATTAAGAGGAGATTTTTATGATTAAAGTAGTTATTGCAGATGATGAAATGAAGGTTTGTCAGTTGATTTGTAATCTTATAGATTGGGAATCAATAGATATGAATATTGTTGGAATTGCAAATAACGGTGTTGAAGCCCTTGAACTAATAAAAAAACATAAGCCAGATATAGTAATAACAGACATAAGAATGCCAGGATATGATGGACTTGAGCTTATTAAATATGGAAAAGAGATAAAAGAGGATATAGATTTTATTATAATAAGTGGATATAGTCATTTTGAATATGCTAAAACTGCAATAAAATATGGAGTTATAGATTATTTATTAAAACCTATAAAAAAAGATGAGCTTTTAGAGATATTATATAAAATAAGAAAAAAGAATAAGCAAAGAGATGAGGATATATCTAACGAAAATATAAAACTTAATTTAAAAAAAGATCTTAGTAAATTAAGGTCATTGTTTTTTGTTGAAAAATTATTAAACAGTAATAAAAATATAAAAAAACTTACATTGGAAGAATGTAATACAAATTATTACTTTAAATTTCAAAAGGGCATTTTTCAAATATTAATTATCAAATTTGATTATGAATATGCAGCACAGATTGAAAATAGTTTAAATATCATAAAGGATAAGATAACTAATATAATAGAAAAAATGTTAAGACCGGAATGTTTTGAAATTGAGGTATATTTTAACAATAGCAGAGGATATTGTCTTTTAAATTACAAAGAAGAAAATAAAAAGATAATAAGAAAATTAATTAAAAATTGTTTAGATGAGTTCATTATTCAAAAAAATATCTATGGAAGAATTGAGTTTACAATAGGGCTTGGAGTAGCTGTTAAGGATATAAATGAGATAGAGAATTCTTTATTTACTGCTGAGGCAGCAGTTGATCAGCGTCTAATTGAAGGTACTGAAAAAATAATTGAGAATATACAATTAAAAAATAATAAAGATACTTCTTTAATAATTAGTTTTACTAATAGTTTAGAAAAATCAATTGAAATATTAGATTTAAATGGAGTTATTAAAGTTTGTGAATCATTAAAAGAAAAATTGACTAAAAATTCTAATATTTTAGGCTGCGAACTTTTTTACTATGTAAAAGAGGCTTTTAATATTTATTTATTGATTTTAAAAAAATATCAATTGAACACAAAGGATTTAGAACAAAAAAATCAGCCCTTTTATCAACGTTTAGAGTTGTGTAGTAGTGCATCAGAGCTGTTCTTATGCTTTGAAAAATATATAAAAGAATCCTTTGAAATGATAGTAAAAGATAAAAAACAGGAAGATTTAAGACCAATAAGAATAGCAAAACAATTTATAAATGATAATTATATGAAACCTATTACACTTAAAGAAGTTAGTGATTATGTGGGGTTTAATGATTCTTATTTTAGTTTTTTATTTAAAAGAGAAAATGGTATAACATTTTTAGAATATCTTTCAGAGGTTAGAATGAATAAAGCAAAGGAGCTATTAAAAAATACTGATTTAAGTGTAGCTGAAATTTGTGAAAAAGTAGGGTATAACGA
Source organism: Caloramator sp. E03 (assembly GCF_006016075.1). Classification (NCBI taxonomy): domain Bacteria; kingdom Bacillati; phylum Bacillota; class Clostridia; order Eubacteriales; family Clostridiaceae; genus Caloramator; species Caloramator sp. E03. The sequence goes on from NZ_CP040093.1 coordinate 2,179,041, forward strand.
TTTAAAGCATTTTGTAAAAAGTTTTAAAAAATATACGGGAATTAAACCAAGTGAGTATAGGAAACTTTTTTCATAGGTGGGAAAATATAAATGAAAAAAAGAAATATTTGCTATTTATCATATCGAGTATTTTTATTTATTTTATTGTTGCTTATTTTTAATATTTTTTTATTTCTATTTTGGATGGTTACATCAATATTAGAAAAGAAATATTTTATTACCTTATCAGTATTTTTTATATTTTTAGTAACTATTATTTTTATAGGCTATAAATTTATTTATATACCCTATAAAGAAACAGCAAAGGTATTAGAGTTTTTTTCAAAGGGGTATACACTTCAGGGAATATATGAATTAAGATATCCACTTAGTCCTGAGTTTTACGATGCAATAAAAAAGTTTAAGTCTTATGTAGATGTAAATGAGATGATAAGTGCTACGAAAAGACAAGCCCAGTATCTTGCACTGCAAAATCAGATTAATCCACATTTTTTATATAACAGTTTGGAAGGTATTAGAGGAGAGGCAATATCAGCAGGATTAAATAGCTTGGCAGAAATGACAGAAGCATTAGCAACATTTTTCCGTTATATCATTTCTAATATGGAGCATTTAGTAACTTTAGAGGATGAATTAGAAAGCATTGAAAATTATTTTATGATTCATTGTATAATTAAATGCAACAGGTAAAAAATATTTAAACCATAGTGAAAATCATGTATGATATAGGTGACAAATCCAAACATACAGGAGGTTTTCACTATGGTTCATAAAAATAATTATAACACACCTATACGTTCTTTTAAACATCTGAAATCTTATGAACGTGGAGAAATTTTTGCCTTGCTTAAAGAAGGTAAAAGTATTCGTTATATTGCTAAAAAATTAGGACGAAGTCCAAGTACTATAAGCCGTGAAATTAAACGTGGTACTGTATCACAATTAAAAAGTGATTTATCTTATTATTCAAGTTATTTCCCTGAAACTGGGCAAGCTGTCTATAAAAATCACCGCTCAAATTGCGGAGCAAAAATTAAATTGGCTAAAGTAGAAACCTTTATAAAATTTGCAGAAGAAAAAATCCGTAAAAATAATTGGTCTGTTGATACTGTCGTTGGTTATTGCAAAACTGATCCTTCTTGGAAAGATGAGTTCATTGTTTCAACTAAGACCTTATATAACTATATTGATAGAGGATTTTTATCTATACGTAATATAGATTTACCTTTAAAAACACATTTAAAACCTAAAAAGAAAAGAATTAGGGAGAACAAACGCCTTTTAGGTAAAAGTATTGATTTAAGGCCTGAACAAATTAATTCTCGTCAAGAATTTGGACATTGGGAAATAGATACTGTTATAGGTAAAAAATCAGGCGATAAAGCTCTTTTAACTTTAACAGAACGTAAATCCCGTTATGAAATAATAATGCTTTTAGATAATAAAGATGCTAAGTCTGTTGATGATTCTATAAAGAGACTTATGGAAGTATATAAGGATAATTTTAAAAAGATTTTCAAGAGTATTACGGCAGATAATGGAGTTGAATTTAGTAATTTACAATTCATTCTTAAAAAATATGATGTTGAGGTATATTATACCCATCCCTTTTCTTCTTTTGAAAGAGGAACTAACGAACGACATAATGGTCTTATACGTCGTTTTATCCCTAAGGGAAAGAGTATAAAGGATATATCTATTGATACCATTAAAAGAATTCAAAATTGGATGAATACACTCCCACGAAAATTACTAAATTACAAAACTCCTGAAAAATTTTTTTACGAGGAATTATTAAAAATAGCCTAAATCATATTATGAATATTGTAGATGCCACTTGTGGTATGTCAAGGGTAAAGCTACGCCTGCTACGCAGCCCTTGACATACCCCTGCGTGACATATAGATTGATAATTAAGATGGATTTAAGGCTATTTTGACTATTTTTAGTCCTTATACTACATGATTTTTCACAGAGTGTTGCATTTATTATTGCAATTTAAGAAAATTATTTTATTATTCAAAAATATCGTTTTGGAGAACGTTTAAATTTAAATATTGAATATGATTATGAAGATAAAGATGAAATTTTAAAATATCGTCTTCCAAAACTTACATTAGAACCTATTGTAGAGAATTCTATATTTCATGGCATTGAAAGAAAATTGGGCAAAGGTAATATATGGATAAGAATAGAAACTACTCCAAAAAGGCTTATTATAACTGTTTCTGATGATGGATTGGGGATAAATGAGGACCGCTTAAGGGAATTGAATGAAAAACTAAAGGTACAATCCTTTGATTATATTAAGCCTGATGATGATGAAAAGAAGATAGGTATAGCATTAATAAACGTAAATAATAGGATAAAGCTTTTGTTTGGAGAGGATTATGGGATTAATATTTACAGTAAAGAATATGTAGGGACAGATGTTGAAATAACACTGCCGCGAATAAAAAAGCAGGGTGAAGAATAAATGAAAAATGAGATTTTGCGTATGGAAAAAGTTACACAAATAATTGATGGTATAACTTTTTTAGATAATTTTAATTTACACATTTTTGAAGGGGAAATTATGGGGCTTTTGTGTATAAATGCCCATGGCAAGGAAGCCCTTATACAGCTACTTTATCAAAACATACCTATACATTATGGAAGGGTTTATTTTGAAGAAAATTTAGTAAATAATTACGAACATAGCTCTATGAGCATGAATCCAGTAGCTGTAATTGAAAATAAGAGCCGTTTAATTGAAAATCTGACAATATCAGATAACATATTTGTACTTAATAAAGGTTTCAAAGATAGGATAATCAATATGAAAATATTAAATGAAAAGATAAAAATATTAACTGAGGAATTGGGAATTGAAATTGATTCAAATGAGATAGTTGATAATTTAAACACATTTGAAAAGAGTGTTGTTGAGATTTTAAAGGCAGTTGTATCAAATGTAAAATTAATTATTTTAAGAGATATAAGCAGCTTTATAGGTATTAATGATCTGCAAAAGATCCACTCCTTAGTTAAGTATTTTTCAAAGAAAGGTATTTCATTTCTTTATATATGCAATGATTATGAAGAAGCATTTAAAATCTGTGATAGAATTTCTATAATGAAAAATGGTAAAGTTCTAAAAGTTTTAAATGGGAATGAATATAGTGAAGAAAAAATAATTCCTTATACTGTTGATTATAGTGAAAAAGAATTTATTTTAGCTGATAGAAAATTAGGAAGTGAAATATTAAGATTTGAAGATGTTAAAACGGAATCTATAAATAATATAAGTTTTAATATAAACTCAGGAGAATGTGTTGTTTTTTTGGATAAAAGTAATACAATATTTTCTGATTTAATAAAACTTATGAATAAAGAAATAAAGCCTATATCAGGAAAAATAATGTTTAATGGCTTTGACTATATTAAAAATTATTATAAGTTTAAGAAAGATATTTGCTTTATACAGGAAAATCCAATACAAAGCATGCTTTTTAAAAGTATGAATTATATTGATAATCTTTGTTTTTTATTACATAATAAAAAGCCTTTTTTATGGATTAAAAAAGGTATTATAAAAAGCGTCATACAAGAGTATGAATCAATAATTGGAGAAGATATTTATGAAAATGATATTTCAAATTTATCTCCCCAATCTTTATACAACTTGATTTATTATAGGATACATCTTTATAAGCCTAAAGTTGTTTTTTGCATACAGCCTTTTTCGGGAATAGACATGTATTTAAAACAGCACTTAATAAAATTAATTAACAAAATAAGAGAGAAAAAAATTACTGTAATTATTCTTACTGTAAATCTTTCTGATTCACTATCGGTTGCAGATAGGTTGATTGTTATTGATCAAGGAAGATTATGTAAAGAGTATCATAAGAAAGAATTCTATAACTTTAATTAGAAGGAATTCTTTCTTATGATGCTCTTTTATTTATAATAAAATCCCAAAAAAAATCTACCTAAAACCAAAGGATACCCCGTTATCCACCTGTTATAATTATGTTATATTATTTATGGAATTATCAGAATATTAAAACACAAAAATAGCAATGAAGATAGGTGAATTTTATGAATGAGTATATTGTTGAAGCTAAAAATATCTACAAGTCTTTCCCAGGTGTTAAAGCACTTGATAATGTATCCTTTAATCTAAAATCAGGAGAGGTTTTGGCACTTCTTGGAGAAAATGGTGCAGGGAAGTCAACTTTAATGAAAATATTAAGTGGTGTTTATAGCAGGGATAGTGGGGAAATATACTTTTTTGGTAAAAAAGTAGGCGAGCTATCACCAAGAAAGGCACAAGAAATTGGAATTGCAATGATACATCAAGAATTAAACTTGTGCCCACATCTTTCAGTTGCAGAAAATATTTTTCTTGGGCGTGAAATTACACATATTGGAATTGTATCACATAATGAGATGAACAAAAAAGCAAAGGAAATTCTTGATAAATTAAATATTGATATTTCCCCGGAAACAATTGTTGGAGATCTTACAGTTTCAAAACAGCAAATGGTAGAGATAGCAAAGGCACTTTCATTAAATGCAAAGATTTTAATAATGGATGAGCCTACATCAGCTCTAACTTCAAAGGAAATTGATGATCTGTTTAAAATAATTAATACATTAAAAAGTGAAGGCTGTGGAATAATATATATTTCTCATAGATTAGATGAATTACAGTATGTTGCAGACAGGATAACTATAATGCGTGATGGGAAGCACATTTTAACTACAAACTTCAAAGATGTTTCAATGAACGATATTATTGCTTATATGGTCGGCAGAGAGATAAAAGAAAAATTCCCAAGGATATCATCTAATCGAGGTAAAAAAATTCTTGAGGTTGTAAATTTAAATGCAGGTAGGCTCGTAAGAAATATAAGTTTTGAATTATTTGAGGGTGAAATAGTTGGAATTGCAGGATTAATGGGATCAGGCAGAACTGAATTAACTAGGGCGATATTTGGAGCAAATACTAAAGAATCAGGAGATATTTATCTTAATGGTAAATTAATTAAAATAAACAGGCCTATTGATGCAATTAAAGCTGGTATTGTATTAGTACCTGAAGATAGGAAAAAAGATGGACTATGTACCAAATTAAGCGTTAAGGATAATATCTCATTGCCTAATCTTGATATATTATGTAAATCAATGGGGATTATAGATAGAAAAAAAGAAAAGAATATGGTGAATAGTGCTGTTAGGGATTTGATGATAAAGTTACCAAATATTGATGTTGATGCAAATAAACTTTCAGGAGGAAATCAGCAAAAAGTTGTTGTAAGCAAATGGATGGCAAGAAATTTTAAAGTTGTAATGTTTGATGAACCTACAAGAGGTATTGATGTTGCTGCAAAAGTTGAAATTTATAATCTCATGAATGAACTAAAAAAACAGGGGATAGGAGTCTTGTTTGTATCTTCAGAGATGCCAGAAATATTAGGAATGAGTGATAGAATAATTGTAATGTGTGACGGCAAAATAACAGGTGAATTAGATATTAAAGATGCAACGCAGAAAAAGATTCTTGAATATGCTACTAAATTTGACAATAAAATTGCAGTATCTTAAAAATTGGTTTTGGGAGTGTTAAAAATGAGCAAGAAAGAGAAAAGAAATGTATTTAAAAGGATGTTGGAAATTAGAGGTATGGGACAAGTTATTACAATTAGTATAGGTTTAGTAATTCTTTGTATTGTATTTGGTATTTTAAATCCTATATTTTTTTCAAGTAGGAATATTGGCAACCTTCTTAGACAGATTTCTCCTATACTTATTATTGGTATTGGACAATCTTATGTTTTAATTACTGGTAATATCGATCTTTCTATAGGTTCAGTTGTTGGAATGAGCTGCATGATTTCAGCAACATTAATGACTAAGGGGATAAATCCGTGGGTTGCTGTTGCAATAACCTTTATATGCTGCATTGCAATTGGAATTGTAAATGGCCAGCTTGTAGCAAGCTGTAAGCTTCCGCCTTTTATTGCTACATTAGGTACAATGACAATTGCAAGGGGAATTGCCCAGATTGTAAATAACAATTATAACACAGATACAATTGGTAATGCAGCAAAGGGATTTAGAGATTTTTTCTATTATGGCAGATTTTTGAATGTTTATAACACGATTTGGATTACATTTATTTTGTGGATTATCTTCAATTTTATTTTAAGCAGGACGCGTACAGGACGTTATATTTATGCCATAGGAAGTAATTCTGAAGCTGCAAGGCTTTCAGGAGTTAATATAGTTTATGTTACAACAAAGGTTTATGTTTATAGTGCAATCTGCTCATGCATTGTAGGATTAATTATATGTGCTACAAGTGGTATGGGAACTATGGATGCAGGTAATGGTTATGAACTGTATGCAGTTGCTGCCTCTGTTATTGGAGGGGTTAGTACCCTTGGAGGGCAAGGAATTCTTCTTGGAACTGTAATTGGAGCATCTATCTGGGGAGTATTGCAAAATGGTCTTCAATTTGCCGGTGCACCTGTAGCTATTCGTAATATTGTTATAGGAATTATAGTTATAATTTCTGTACTTTTAGATGTAGTTGTAAGAAGAGATAAGCCAAAAATGAAGAAAGAAAATGAGAAAACATTATTAGGTACTGATATTAAAGCGTAAGGCTTTAATATAAAAATTATAGGGGGGTAGAAAATATGAAAAAAAATTTATTAACGATCTTAGTATGTTTTACAATGCTTGTAGGTTTGTTTGCAGGCTGTGGTAGTAAGGCTACTAATCAACAGACATCTTCTCAAAATAATAGTTCTACAGAACAATCTGCATCAAAAAAATACAAAGTGTTTTTAATCACTATGGATCAAATGGATCAGCATTGGGTAAATGTTGATAAAGGTTGTCAAAAAGCAGTTGCTGAACTTGGTAATATTGATTATAAGTGGCTTGCTCCTGATGTTAAAGATGATGCTAAACAGATTGAATGTATAAACAATGCTGTAGCTGGTGGAGCAAATGCTATACTTTTAGCAGCTAATGGACCTGTTGCAGTAAAATCTGCTCTTGAACAGGCACAGCAGGCAGGAGTTAAGATAATATACGTAGACTCACCAGCTGATTTCCCATCAATTGCAACATTTGCAACAGATAATAAGGCAGCAGGTACAACTGCAGGAAAAGAAATGCTTAAAGCTCTTGAAGCAGCTGGTATAAAAGAAGGTAAAATAGGTATTGTTAATGTAAATGCAGCTACTGCTTCAACTGTAGCACGTGAAGCAGGCTTCCGTGAAGCATTTAAAGGAACAAAGTTTGAAATATTAGAAACTCAATATGGAGAAGGAGATGCAGCAAAATCAAAGGATATAGCAGCAAACTATATTACTCAAGGCTGTGTTGGAATCTTTGGAGCAAATGAAGGATCAACTGTTGGTACAGGAAATGCAATTAAAGAAGCTGGAAAGAAGGTAATTGGTGTTGGTTTTGACAAATCTGATGCTATATTAAATCTTATTAAAGACGGATATATTCTTTGTACAATGGCTCAAAACCCAGATGTTATGGGTTATGAAGGAATGAAAGCAGCAGCACAGGCTTTAAGTGGCCAGTATACAGGGTCCAAAAATGTTGATACAGGTGTATCTGTTATTGATAAGTCAAAACTTCAATAAATTTAGTCTCTAAAAGATGGTTTAAAAAACCATCTTTTACTTTAAATTATGTACTTTGGTCAGATTGAGGAGGAATTTTAGTGATAGTAGTTGGAATAGATATAGGAGGTACAAAGTCTGTAGTATCATTAGGCAGAATTTTGAATGATGATATTAAAATAATTCATAAGTGCAAGATTAGAAATACTAGATTATATACTGCAAAGGAAATGCTTAATTTTTTTGTTGAAGATATTTTGTACTGTATGAATTTATTAAGTAAAGATGAAAAGATTGAAGCAGTGGGAATTTCTTGCGGGGGGCCGCTAAATAGTAAGACTGGGACTATATTATCCCCTCCAAATCTTATAGGATGGGATAATGTTAATATTACAAGATATATAGAAGAAAAAACAGGTATAAAGGCATGGCTATGTAATGATGCTAATGCCTGTGCACTGGCAGAATGGAGAATTGGAGCTGGGAAAGGGTGCTCAAATATTATATTTATAACCTTTGGAACTGGACTTGGGGCTGGTTTGATATTAAATGGACAATTATATAGTGGTACTAATGATATGGCAGGAGAATTAGGTCATATAAGGCTTTCAGATTATGGACCTGTTGGATATGGGAAGATGGGTTCCTTTGAAGGGTTTTGTAGTGGAAATGGAATTGCCCAGCTTGCTAAAATGATTGTTTTGGAAGAAATTCAAAAAGGAAATAAAACTTCTCTATGTGAAGATATTATTGATATAGAAAATATTACTTCAGAAAAAGTTGGGATTGCAGCAAAAAATGGAGATTATTTAGCCAAAAAGATACTTCAACTTGTTGGTATCCAGCTTGGGAGAGGACTATCAATTTTAATTGATTTACTTAATCCAGAAAAAATTATAATTGGAAGCATATTTAATAGATGTTATGAAGAAATATGGCCATGGGCTGAACAGATAATTTATAACGAAACTCTTGCGTTATCAAGACAGGTATGTCAAATAGAGCCAAGTATGCTTTCGGAGTCTGTAGGGGATTTTGCAGCGCTAATTGTTGCAGAATATATGAGCTCACAATATAAAGATTGGGATGATACTCATGAAAGAAAGAACTAAACAAAAAATAGATACTTTTTTTAAAATAAATGATGATTTATTATTTATGAAAGATAATATAATGAAAGCATGCAGCATTATATTAGATACCTACAATAATGGGGGTAAGATATTAGTTTGTGGAAACGGCGGGAGCTGCTCTGATTCAGAACACATAGTAGGCGAACTTATGAAGGGTTTTTTATTAAAAAGACCATTAGATGAAGATATAAAATATAAATTTAAACAGTATTTTGGTGATGAAGGAAGTATAATTGCTAATAAACTTCAAGGTAGCCTTCCAGCCATATCTTTAGGTGTACATGCTGCCTTTAATACAGCATTTATTAATGATGTTGATTCTTCATTAATCTATGCACAGCAGGTTATTGGATATGGGAAAAAAGATGATTCTATTATAGGAATAAGTACATCAGGTAATGCAGCTAATGTATACTATGCTTTTATGGCAGCAAAGGTAAAAGGATTAAAATGTATTGCTCTTTGTGGCATGGATGGTGGTAAAATATCTGCTATATCTGATTGCAGCTTAGTTGCACCATCTCATGAAACTTACAGGATACAAGAATATCATGTAGCTATATATCATTTGATTTGTGCTGTTGTTGAATCAGAAATCTTTGAATTTTAATATTTAAATAATATTCCCCCTTTAGATATAAAATTAATGCTTTCTATATCTTGCAGAAAGCATTAATTTTATTTTTTTCTACATAAAATTTTCACATAAAATCTGTATTATTAATAAAAAGGTATTTCATAAATGGAGGGATATTATGAATGAAAAGCTAATGGAAAAAGTTGTAAAAATAAAAGGCATGTCATGTACAGGACGCGAAATTAGAATCGAAAATGAATTAAAAAAGTTAGATGGTATTGTTAAGGTAAAGGCAAGCTTTAAAAATTCAAATGTATATATTGTTTATGATGGTGATTTAATAAAATATGAAACTATAGTTCAATGCATAGAAAAAATGGGATATAAGATAGATAACAGTGAAGATATAATTAAAAAAGAGGATAATTCAGTTGATGTTTTATTAGGTATTGCAATATTATTATTTGGATTGTACTTTATAATTAAAAATACTATAGGCTTTAATTTCATACCTCAGATAAATCAATCTATGGGATATGGAATACTTTTTATAGTAGGAGTTTTAACATCATTCCATTGCGTTGCAATGTGTGGCGGTATCAATATGACGCAGTGTATCTCATTTGAAAATAAAAGAAATAATAACTTTAACTATATTAGACCAAGCTTTCTTTACAATGCCGGAAGAATATTATCTTATACTATCATAGGTGGTATAGTAGGTGCATTAGGTTCTGCAATAAATTTTTCATCAAGAGTAAAGGGAGCAGTTGTAATATTTTCAGGAATATTTATGATTATAATGGCACTTAATATGCTGAATATTTTCCCTTGGCTTAAAAGGTTAAATCCTGCATTTAGAATTTTTGGTAAAAAGATAAATTATAAAAATGGTAAAAATGGACCTTTTTATATAGGACTTCTTAATGGCCTTATGCCCTGTGGACCACTTCAGGCTATGCAGATATATGCACTAGGTACTGGAAGCTTTATAAAAGGTGCTTTATCTATGTTTATTTTTAGCCTAGGAACCGTTCCTTTGATGTTTGGATTTGGTGTATTTAGTTCCTTCTTAAGCAGTAGATTTGCACATAAGGTTCTTAAAGTCAGCGCTGCACTCATAATGATTCTTGGCTTTATTACTATAAACAGGGGTTAGCAATATCAGGTGTAAATACTATATATGAAAAGTCTGCATCTATTAACAAAGCTGAAATAGATGAGGATATACAAATTATAAATACTGAAATAGGACCATCTTACTATCCTCCAATAGTTGTGCAAAAAGGCATACCTGTGAAGTGGATAATAAATGTTGAAGAAAAAAATCTAAATGGATGCAACAATACAATTATTATACCGAAATATGGAATAGAAAAAGAACTAAATCCTGGAGAAAATGTTATTGAATTTATTCCAGAGGAAGAAGGGAATATAACATATACTTGCTGGATGGGTATGATTAGGAGTAATATAAAGGTTGTGTCAGATATTACGAAAATAGAAGATGAAAAAATAGATAATTCTTTAAATGAAGACATACCAAATCAAACATTTGATGGATGCTGCAGGAATATATCTCAGTGAATTAGAATTTTAAAAATAAGAGGATGATATATATGAATTTAAATGCGAAGAGAATTCTAATAGTAGACGATGAGGTAAAAATTGTAGATGTTATAAAATCGTATTTAGAGAAAAGAGGATATTCTACAATTGAAGCATACAACGGGAAAGATGCATTAAATAAATTTAAAAAATTTAATCCATCTTTAATAGTGTTAGATATAATGCTTCCCGATATTCCTGGAGATGAAATTTGCAAAACAATAAGAAAAATATCGAGAGTGCCTATAATAATGCTTACTGCAAAGGTGGAAGAGGAGGATATTTTAAAGGGACTAAATATTGGTGCAGATGATTATATTACAAAGCCTTTTAGCCCGAGAGAGTTGGTTGCAAGAATTGAAGCAGTATTAAGGAGAACGAGCGATGCAATAGTTCCTTTGGCAAATATTATGTGCTTTAATAATAATGAGCTTGTTATTGATATCTTAAAATATGAAATAAGAAAGAATGGGGAAATTGTTAATCTTACACCAAATGAATATAAAATTCTTATGACTTTGCTAAAGTATCCTGATAAGACATTTACAAGGGAAGAGATTATATACATGGCTTTTGGAGAGGATTTTGATGGATATGATAGAACAATAGATACACATATAAAGAATATTAGGCAAAAAATTGAAATTGATCCTAAAAACCCTAAATATATATTAACGGTTCATGGAATTGGATACAGGTTTGGCGGTGGAAGTGATGAAATATAGATTAAAAACAAAATTATCATTATCTTATATTTTTATAGCTTTGGTATGTATATTTTTAATTAGTGTTTTTACAAATTTATTTTTAGAAAAAAATTTTAAAGATTATGTAATACAGAATCAAAAACGTAAAAACAACGAAATAGTTTCCCTTATAAAAGAACAGTATAAAGAAGACGGAAAATGGGATACACGGGTAATAGAAAATATAGGAATAAACGCATTAGAACAGGGAATGATTATTAGGGTAACTGATTCAAATGGTAAAGTTATTTGGGATGCTACGGTTCACAACAATGGTATGTGCCAGCAAATGATTTCTCACATGGCAAATAATATGAACAGCCGCTATCCATATTGGAAGGGCGGCTATGTTGAGAATACGTATAAAATAGATTTTAAATCAATTCAAGTTGGAACAGTTCAAATCGGGTATTATGGACCTTATTTTTTTAATGACAATGATCTTGAATTTATTAATGAAATAAATAAATTGTTACTTGTTGTTGGAATATTTTCTTTCTTTTTATCTTTAGTTGTTGGAGCGTATATGACAAAGAGTTTAAGCAATCCAATTTTAAAAGTAAAAGATACTGCTCAAATGATTTCAAAAGGGCATTTTGATAAAAAAATAAATGAAAAATCAAATATTATAGAGATTCTTGAGCTTACTAAAACAATAAACAATCTTGCAGAAACCCTTCAAAATCAAGAGATATTAAGAAAAAGGCTTACAGCTGATGTTGCTCATGAGCTTAGGACACCCTTAGCAACCCTTCAAAGCCATATAGAAGCAATGATTGATGGGATATGGGAAATGGATATTGAAAGATTAAAAAGCTGTCATGAAGAGATAATGCGTATTAAAAGGTTAGTTGGTGATATTGAAAAACTTTCAAAATATGAAAGTGAAAATTTGATTTTAAATAAAACTTATTTTGATATATCAGAGCTTATAAAGAATATCATAAAGAATTTTGAAGTTGATTTTTATAATAAAGAAATAGATATAAAATTCCAAGGTAAAAAAGAAATAATAAATGCAGATAAGGATAAGATAAGTCAAGTTATTGTAAATCTTTTATCTAATGCATTAAAATATACTCCAAAGGGTGGGAAAGTAAGAGTTGAGCTTGATGCATTTAAGGATAAAATACAAATTAGTGTAATTGATAATGGAATTGGAATTTCCCATGAAGATTTACCATATATTTTTGAAAGATTTTATCGCGCGGATAAATCAAGAAGCAGGATAACAGGAGGGGCAGGAATCGGTCTTACAATAACTAAAGCTATAGTAGATGCACATAATGGGAAAATAGAGGTGGAAAGTCAATTGAATAATGGAACTAAATTTATTGTGATATTACCAAAAGATAATATGTAGTTTGGAGTAGTATTAGATGGGTACAAATTATTTAATATTATGAAATAATTTCAAAAAGGTGAATATAAATATAACAATTGCATTGTTAAGCTTTTATGTGATTATATCTATTATTCTGTCGGGGATAGTTGATTCTAAGTAAAGCACAAGATATGCGTATTTTGTAACAATATTATATGTTTTAAATATACTATAAGTGAAAGAGGGCATTGATAAATATTATAAAGGAGGAATAAAGATGCCTGATTTTCGCAGCTTAACTCCGATTAACGGGTTTGACTATAAAAATCTTGACAATGCAAGGCAAAATAACTATGCATGGTCGATGAGCGACTTAGGAGATTTTATTTATGTAGGTACGGGAAGAAATATACTGATTAATATTATCAGTTCAACTATAAATCCCAAAACTCAAATTCCGGCATTAATAAGATCGTATGAAGTTGATAATTTCGCTGAAATATGGAGATATGGGAAAGACGGAAAACTTCCATGGGAAAGAGTTTACAAAGCTCCTTTAAGCTCTAAAATTTACGGTTTCAGGTTTATGATTAGGCACAGGCCTTTTGGAGGCAGCCCATGTCTTTATGCAGCGGCCTTTGGAGAGAAAGTGAAAGTTCTAAAGAGCACTAATGGTGTTAATTGGTATCAAGTTTTGGATGATACCTTAAGAGGGACTTCTTCAAGAGCTATGGTAACGCACAGGGGAAAACTATATATAGCTACTATTGATGAGGGGAATCCAAGTTCAATACCGCTTTTGTATAGAAGTGAAGATCCTGAATTTTATCCTTGGGAGAAAGTTATAGACAGCGATGCTAAAGGGTTTGATCCTGACAGAAATCCCAAAGGAGCAATAAGCAATATGGCAGTATTTAATAATAGAATATATGTTGCTACTGCTAATGCTGATGGGGTACAAGTCTGGAGAACTAATGGAGAAGAACCTGAAATGAATGAATGGACGCTTATAGTTGATAAAGGATTTGGAAATCCTTTAAACAAGTATTCTCTAAGCATCGGTGTATTTAAAAATCATCTTTATGTGAGTGGTACAAAGCAGCTTCCATTAGCTTGGTTTATTCCAATGGGATGCGACATTATAAGAATTGACAGAAATGATAACTGGCAGCTAATAGTTGGAGGAAATCCTTTAATACCTTTAAATCAATCAGATGATAATAAATACAAAAGTATGTCGGGGCTTAGCTCAGGATTTAATAATCCATTTAATGTGTATGCATGGCAGATACAGGAATACCAGAGAAGACTTTATATAAGTACCTTTGATGATTCAAGCAATATGGAAGTAATATTGAATACTCTTTTAGCTAACAGAGCTGCATTAGAAGAGCTTATAGGTGAAAAAATAACAAAAATCTTGATAGAAATATATGAAAGCGTGGTAAAAATACTAAGAGGTATAGGCTATCCAATAGGATTTGACCTCTATACTTCTGAAGATGGAATCCATTTCAAATCAGTTTTCTTAAATGGGCTTGGTAATCCTTACAACTATGGAGGAAGAATACTCTATGTAGATAGTTGTAATAAATTATATCTTGGAACGGCTAATCCATTCGAGGGATGTGAAGTCTGGGAAACTAATAAAATTGAAAACTATAATTTAAGATTATGCAATGAAAAACATTATGAGTGTTTATGGGAAGCAAGGGAAATAATAAAAGAAAAGTATGATGTTATAAGTGAAAATATGCATGCTATTCTTAAGTTTATACCGAAAGATTATTATCATAGATTCTTTAATGATATCCAGTAATAAAAAAAGCGATGTGGGATGCAAAGCGTCCCATATCGCTTTTTGTTGTAGGGTTACAGGGGGGATAGGGGACGGTTACTTATTAATTTACCTTCTAATGCATATTGATAAGGGACTATTGATAAGGAACGGTTACTTATTATTTATTCATCTGTGTTGGAGTGTGGTGTTATGTTATGTATTGTTGTGAGACAGTTACTTATTATTTAATTCATCTATCCAAATTTAAAAAATACCCCATTGCTTACCCAACTCCATCGTTTCCCCTTAAAAAATTATTTGTTTTTTTAAAAAATTCACCTTATTTTGAATAGGTATGTCCAATTTTAATATATATTTTATCCTAAAACGCAAAAACTTTTTATTGACTTGCGAATATCTAACAAAGTTTTTTATAATCGATTAATTAAATTTCAAAAAAGGTAGATATTATTTTCTACACAAATGGTAACTACTTCCTTCAATATTCAAAACTTTATGCACACATATTTAAAATTTCATCGATCAATCCCCTATACTTTTCCTCCTTTACAAGCTCTCTGCCTATAGAGCACAGCTTCGAAACATTGGCTTGCCCTACATTCCCTAAAATCCTGCATATATCAGCACATTTTAAATCGCAAAACTTCCTTAAAACAAAGCAAAGCACAGCCTTTGCCTCTTTTACATCCTTTGCCCTTTTTATCCTCAGCATGAGCTTATCTATGTTAAACTTCTCTGTAATTATTTCTATTATCTTCTCAGGAGATATATCCCTTACAAGAACTGTCCTCATGCTTCGGTATTCCGTAGGATCATTTTTAAACTCTTCCCTTTGAGCATCTACTACGCTTTTTACTTTAAATATAAAATCCCTGTACATAGCCCTTGCAGTAGCTTCTTTTAGGTTGAACATAGATAAAATAAACTCATCATCAATAAGTTCATATTCATCTTTTTTTTCAGCTAAAAATATTCCCAAGGATGAAAAAGGATAATCCTGAGGGTTAGTTTCGTAGCCTTTAATATCCGTTGCATTAAAATGAACATAGGCTGTTAAGGCAAAGAGATATCTATCATCTTTGACAATTTTACTTTTAAACCTGTCTTGAAAAAGGTGGCCATGTCTTTCATATCTTTTGTTAAAATACATAGCATATTTATAGTTTATAAAATGCATAATCTTTGAGATATCGGCTCCATTAGCATCAATAATAAAATGGGCGTGATTATCCATAAGGCAGTAGGAGTAAACTCTAAATTCAAACTGATCCTGAGCTTTTTTCACAAAATCCAAATATTTTGCCTTATCTTTTTCGTCTATGTAAAGGTTTACCTCGGAAATACTTTTTACCATGATATGATAAATCGAGTCAAAGGATTTTTCGCGTGCCAATCTTGGCATAATAGAACACCTCCAAATTAGGTTGTATTTTTAGTATTATTTTGCCAAATTGGAGGTGATTTTATTCATAAAATTATTTAGTTGTAATAATAAATAAGTAACCGTCCCACGAAAAGTACCACGAAAACGAAAACCGTACCATGAAATATGAAACTCCAAAACCCGAAATGCGCAATATAATTATGTCATTATACAATAAATAAGTAACCGTCCCTTGCTATATTTTATTTTTGTGGTTGGAGGGATATGGTTATTATAGTTTGATAACCTTCCATTTCGCTGCTCTTTCCTACATCTAAATTATAAGTATACCCACTTTTTGTTCCAAAGGATGTAAGGCTTTCATCAGTTTTAGTATCCATCTGTACCTTTGCACCCTCTAAAACCTTATTGTAAAATGCTATAACTTTTTTAACATCATCTTTACTGAAAGCTGTAAGAACATAGCTGCCATCCAATTCTGTTACTGTTGAAATAAAGCTTCCATCATATATAGGGAATTTATCAGAAGGATATTCCTTTGGAAGCTTTGCACTATTAGTTGTTCCTTGTGTAACAGAAATTTTGTCATTTGAATTTGAAGTTTCAGATTGTGAATTTTGTGCTTGGTTATTTGAGGAATTTTGACTTTCTGCTGTACTTTGAGTTTCTGTTTTTGGCTTATTTTGCTCATCTGTTTTTGAGCCGCATCCTGCAAAAAGTAACAGTGATAAAATAACCATAAGACTAATTAATTTTCTTATCATATTAAAACCTCCATTTAAAAATTAATCCTCTACAGGAGTTAATATAATTTGAATCATTGTTTTTTCTTTACCACCTAAGGTGTTATCCATAATCATAACATTATATTCATAACCCTTTTTTTCGCCTTGCATTGTGGATACTCCATTCATTGTAAAGGTTGATGCATCCTTTAGAAGAGTTTCATATTTTTTTAATACTTCTTCTTTTGATTCTTTTAATTTAATAGTTACTTCATATCCATTTTTACTGCCTTCAGTTGGTACAGTATTAGAAATTGCAACAAAGGCATCTTCTGATATTGGGAATATATCTTGAGGATAGTCCTTTGGCAAAGGAAGTCCATTCAAAGTATCAACGGAAATGTCTTTATTTTCATCTATTTGAGATTCAGGATCAGGGATAAAATCAGTAGTAAAATCTATTTTTTTATTTTCTAAAAGCTTTGAGTTTAGATTTGCAATCTCACCCATAGCTTCAACATCAGTTAACTTCCTTAACTCTATACGAAACTTTCCATTAGGCTTAACTAAATTTCCAGTAACTTCATCAAGTACAGTTTCTGAAGAGCTATATGTCCTTGAGACTTCAATATTTTTAGAGTCAGGGATAAGAGCTATTTGAGCATTAGCAAGTGATTCAGGAGGGAAAACTAAAGGAGGGCCATCGGAAACATCACGTCCTATTATATTTGATACCCAATCCTGGGATTTAGTGGGTGGTAAGGTTAATATAAGACTTTCTTTGACATTTAATCTTACAGGAAGTTTATCATATTGTGGAACATTATCTTTTTCGGTTATAAGGTCACCATATAATTCTATAAGCTCCCCAGTTGCGTCATAATTTTTAACTTGAGAAAATGAACCACCTAAATGCTTAACATTTACTTTTCCCTTTCCCTTATAGGTTAAACTTCTTGCTAATATATAGCATTTTTCAGTTTTATTATCATAAATTAAAATATCATTTGATATTAAAAATGAGTCAATAATTCCCTTTGAAGAAACCTGGGCATCTGCTTCAAATTGATTCGTTTCAAATATACTAACTATTGCTTTATAATAGGCATCAGGTATGTTTGGGTCAAGGGGCATATCAGAATTAGATAAAGAATCGTTATTTTTATCAGGAGAAGTTGAATTTGAGCTTTCACCATTTTTATTTTGAATTTTTGTTTTGGTATTCTGATGAGAATTATTATTTACATTTTTTTGGTTGTTTAAGGCTACTAAGGCTGCTGCTCCAATAACAATTAAGGTTCCTATAGCAGCAATGGCTTTTAAAATGGATTTACTCAATCCATACATCAATGTAACCTCCAAAAAAACTAAAATTAACCATATATTATAATATTAAATTATTATATAATTGATTACAATATTATTAAGAATAATTAAACATTTGACTGTATAAATATAAAAGTGCTTATAAAATTTTATATTTTTATATTTGTTTTGGCCATTTTAATAAAGCTTAAAAATAAAAGAGGCTGGCACTAATTATTAAGTGCCAGCCTTATTATATCCTTGCAACCTTAGATTTTATAGCAGCTTCTTTAACATACTGTGCAACCTTCTTTTGAACTTCAAGGTTAAATGCCTTTGGTATTATATTATCTTCACAAAGTTCACTATCGGGTATCGAGCTTGCAATAGCCATTGCTGCGGCTATTTTCATTTCCTCATTTATAACACTTGCCCTGACATCAAGGGCTCCTCTGAATATTCCTGGAAAGGCAAGAACGTTGTTAATCTGGTTTGGAAAATCAGACCTTCCTGTTCCTACAATCCTTGCTCCAGCCTTTTTAGCATCCTCAGGGAATATCTCAGGGGTTGGGTTTGCCATTGCAAATATTATACTGTCCTTATTCATAGTCTTTACCATATCCTCGGTTACTGCTCCTGCTACTGAAACTCCAATAAATACATCGCTTCCTTTTATTACATCTGAAAGATTACCTTTTTGATTTTCAGGATTTGTAATCTCTGAGATTTCAACCTTTGATGAATCCATATTTTCACGATTTTTATAAATTGCACCTTTCCTGTCGCAAAGAATTATATTTTTAGCCCCTGATGATAAAAGAAGCTTTGCAATTGCAACTCCAGCTGCACCAGCTCCATTTATAACTATTTTCAAATCCTCCATTTTCTTTTTTACTATTTTAAGGGCATTTATAAGTCCAGCTAAAACAACAATTGCAGTTCCATGTTGATCATCATGGAATACAGGTATGTCAAGTCTTTCTTTTAATCTTTTTTCAATTTCAAAACATCTTGGAGCAGATATATCTTCAAGATTTATTCCTCCAAAGGATGGAGATATTCTTACGATTGTTTCAACAAGTTCATCAACATCTTTGGTATTTATAACTATTGGAAAAGCATCAACATCTCCAAAGCTTTTAAATAAAACTGCTTTACCTTCCATAACAGGAAGAGATGAAAGGGCACCTATATCTCCAAGGCCTAAAACTGCAGTACCATCGGAGATAACAGCAATTGTATTCCATCTTCTTGTATAAATATAAGCCTTTGAAGGATCTTTTTGAATTTCAAGACAGGGCTGTGCAACCCCTGGAGTATAGGCTAAACTTAAATCCATTGAATTTTTAACTTCAACCCTTGATACAACTTCAATTTTTCCTTTCTTTTCTTCGTGAAATTTAAGGGATTCTTCATAAATTGTCATAACTAATCCTCCTTTAATTCTTTAAACATTAATCCTTTTGAGTTATTTTATTATAAATATAACAATTATTACTTTTTATAAACAGTGTTAAGTTTTAAACTCTAAATTTTATTCTATCATAATATATAGGTTTTAATCTACTTATTTAATGGTAATCAATTCCTGAGGAGTTTTATAAAAATATTTTTTTACATAAATGAAAAATGTAGGTAGAAAGCCAATTGAATAAAAGAATTAATTTTACAGTGATATTACTAAAAAAATAATATAAATTTCAATTTTTATTAAGAAATAAATAAGGAAAAACATTCATGCAAGTGGTATAATAATTAAAAAATCATAAAATGTAGGAGGCTTAACTTAATAATGAATAAATATGGAAAAAACTTTGAAATATACTATTATGATGTAGATAAATTTAATAGAATAACTCCTCTTTCAATATTAAATTATCTTGAAGAAACAGCAATAAGCCATTCATGGAGCGTAGGTTTGGGATGTGAGGAGCTTTATGAAAAAGGATATGCATGGGTACTCTCAAAATGGCATGTTGAAATAAAAAGATATCCTTCTTTTAAAGACAAAATATATGTCGAAACTTGGGCATCAAGTTTTGATAGGTATTTTGCAAATAGATGGTTTACAATAAAGGATGAAAAAGGCAGTAAAATAATTAGTGCTGCATCCCAATGGATATTAATAGATATAGATAAAAGAAGGGCAGTTAAAATACCTAAAGAAATCAGTGACTGTTATGGAGTTGTTGATGAAATAGCAACTGATGAATCCTTTAGAAATTTTGAAAAGATAGAAATAGATGAAAATAAAAGAAAATATGAAATAAGAAGAAGTGATATAGATACAAATGGCCATGTAAATAATAAAAAGTATATCGAATGGATTATTGAAACAATACCCGATGAGATTTATGAAAACTATTATCTATCTTCCTTTGATGTCTTATATAAAAAAGAAACAAGCTATGGGCATTCTATATATGCATCATACATAGAAGTTAAAAAAGATGAAAATAGCGTACAGTATCATCATGTAATAAGGTTAGATGATGATACTGAACTCGCACGCATATATACAAAATGGATAAAAAGAGCATAGTTAAAACCTAAGAGGAAATATAGAGCTTATAAAATAATATAAAAACCATAGAATAAAAAATAAAAATGCTAATTTAAAAACAAACTTTACAGTTTTAAACATTAATTGAAGAACTATTATAAATATAAATAAACATATTAAAAACTTAACCATAATATCAACTCCAGGAATATTTTTATACTATTATTATATATTATAATAACAGGTAGGGTTAGTGTACAAGCCGAGGGACGGTTACTTATTTCATACACAATATCTGCAAAATTAGGGGCCCATCCATAAAATATTATGTTTATTTAATATAATAAGTAACCGTCCCTCCTGTTAATAAGTAACCGTCCCTCCTGTTACCTTTGATAAACCACAAACTTTTTCATGCCGTCGTTGTGGCTACTTTTAGTCATGACCTGTTATGTATTTTGCATAAAAAAAGAAAAATTTAGTTTAAAAGCCCTAAAACTGCTATTTCGCAGTTTTAGGGCTTTTAATATCCTTTTATTATGTTTACTATATTTTTTAAAGGCTCACCATTTACATATCTTTTTAGGTTTTCATAGATTATATTAAATCTTCGCTCGTTTCTCATTTCTGAAATCCAAGAGTTGTGAGGTGTTATTATAACATTTTCAAGTTCCCAAAGTGGGCTATCTTTAGGAAGTGGCTCTGTTTCAAAAACATCCAGGGCAGCTCCGGCTATAATACCTTCTTTTAAAGCATCAACAAGATCATCTTCCTTTATTATATTTCCTCTGGAGATGTTTACAATAACACTGTTTCTTTTTAATAGTTTTATATTTTCTTTATTTATAAGATGATATGTTTTTTCAGTTGAAGGAATGGATAAAACTAAAACATCTGCTTGCTTTATAACATCATCAATTTCATCAATAGAATAGCATTTATCAAAGTATTCAACATTCCTTCCAGAGGTGTTTATTCCAAGTATCTTAACACCAAATCCAGAAAAACGTTTTGCAGCCTCAACTGCTATGCTCCCTGTTCCTATAAATACAATAGTTTTGTTATAAAGCTCAAGCAGGGATGTATCGAGTTTATATATCTTTTCCTCCTGATTTTTATAAAACCTTTTGCTATTTTTTAAAAGTTCAAGAGTTTTGAGCACTATCCATTCACCTATAGGGATTGAGTATCCAGATTTATTATTTGTAACAGTAATACCTCTTTCAAGTACTATTTCCTTTGGAACCTGATCAATTCCAATGCTTGATAGCTGTATCCATTTTAGATTATAAAGCTTTGATATATCAAGCCTTTGAAATGGATTGTAGCAAACGAGGATATCTATATCTTCAATATCAAGGGTATTTGTGATTGTACCTTCGTATTTATAAACAAGCTCATATCCAAGGTCTATTACTTTGTTCATCTTTTCTGGTCCGTAATCATAAGTAAATAGAACCTTCATAAAATCACCACCTATGCTTTTAATATTATTATATAGATGTATGAAATATTTTTAAAGGAGTATTTGTTTAAATAAAATAGCTGAAAACTATTTATTAGCTTTCAGCATAATATAATTCATTTCTTATTAAAAAATTGAAAGTTAACTATTTAATTTGCAATTATTAATTACAAAATCTTTGAATAGATTTGCTGAAGGGCTTATATATTTATTTTTCACGTATGCAAGATAAATGTATCGGGTATATTGTGGATTTTTTATTGGAATTATTTTGATATTAAAATGGTCAAGTATCCATATTTTGGGAACAACAGCTATACCATAGTTTATAGATACCAATCCAACAACAGCACTATCTTCTTCAACTTCACATGCTATTTTTGGTATAATATTAACTTCTTTAAATAAATTATCTATTACAGGTCGTATACCACTTTCTGAGTTGTAATATACAAAAGGGAAAGATGCAGTATCCTTTAAATCAATACTATCAAATTTTGATAGAGAATGAAATTTTGGAACAATAAGTACTAATTCTTGCTTTAGTATAGGTATGAAATCAATGTCGTTTTCACCTTCTACAAAGGAGCAGAAGGCTAAATCAAATCTTTCTTCTTTAAGGCCTTTAACAATATTTTTTGTTGTCCCCTGACTGAAATTAAATTTTATATTTTTATTTTTTTCCTTATTTAAAAAGTTTTTTACTAAATTTGGAATAAAAAAAGAACCTAAGGTATATATAAAAGCCATGTCAATTGTACCGCTATAAGGGCTTACAAGCTCCTTTACTTTCTTTTCCCCTTTTTCAAGTTCACTTAAAGCATTTTCAACATGTTTTAGAAATATCTTACCATATTTAGTTAAACGAACATTCCTTCCGTTTTTCTCAAAAAGATAGGTTCCTAATTCTTTTTCTAATTCCGATATGGCATAAGTTAATGTAGGCTGGGTAATAGATAGTTTTTCAGCAGCCAATGTATAGTGTTCAAGTTGGGCTAATACCTTAAAATATTCAAGATGCTTTAAATTCATAAAATTTCATCCTTTCTATGTAGGATATAATTATTATATAAAAATCTATAAAAAAATTCTATAAATAAACATAAAATAATTAAATAGATTTATAGATATGCTTATACTATAATTAAACATGTTAAGTATTTAACATTGTAGAATTAGAATTATCAAATATCATGTTGAATATTAACTTGAAATAAATTTAAAAGTTGCGGAGGTGGCCTAATGACAAAATACCCAAATATTTTTAGCCCTCTTAAAGTTAAAAATATGACTATTAAAAATAGAATAGTAATGACACCTATGGGCACAAATTTTGCAGGCCAAAATGGTGAAATTAATGAGGAACATATTAAATATTATGAGCAAAGAGCTAAAGGTGAAACAGGATTAATAATATTGGAAAATGCAGCTGTCGATTTTCCTTTAGGCTCAAATGGTACAAGCCAGTTAAGAATAGATCATGATAGCTTTATACCATCTTTATATAAGCTCACAGAAAGATTGCATAAATATGGTGCTTGTGTTGCAATGCAGATTAACCATTCAGGTGCATCAGCAGTTCCAGATAGAATAGGCTGTCAGCCAGTTTCTTCTTCAAATATTCCTTCTAAAACAGGAGGGGCAATCCCAAGACCATTGGAAAAGGATGAGATATTTGAAATAGTAGAAAAGTATGGAAAGGCAGCAAAGAGAGTTCAGACAGCAGGTTTTGATGCAGTTGAAATACATGGAGGACATTCATATTTAATATGTCAATTTTTATCTCCGATTTATAATAAACGCGATGATGAATTTGGTGGAAGTGTAGAAAACAGAACAAGATTTGCAAGAATGATAATTGATAGCGTAAGAAAAGAAGTTGGACCAATGTTCCCAATACTATTTAGAATAAGTGCAGATGATCTTTTAGAAGGTGGAAATACATTAGAAGATACTTTGAAAATTTTGGAATACTTAAATGATGAAGTGGATATTTTTGATGTTTCAGCAGGTTTAAATGATTCACTTCAGTATCAAATAGATAGTATGAATCTTCCAGATGGCTGGCGTTCATATATGTCTAAAGCAGTAAGAGACAAATTCAATAAGCCTACAATAACAACAGGGAATATTAGAAACCCAGAGATAGCTGAAAGGATTTTATCAGAAGGAAAAGCTGATCTTATTGGAATAGGAAGAGGATTGATTGCAGAGCCAAACTGGGTTTTAAAAGTAAAAAATAACCAAGAGGATATGCTAAGGAAGTGTATTTCTTGCAATATTGGTTGTGCAGGTCACAGGATAGGATTAAATAGACCTATAAGATGTACAGTAAATCCAGATATTATAAATGAAGATGAATATAAAATTAGAAAAGTTAAAAGACCTACAAATGTAGTTGTTATAGGTGGAGGAACTGCTGGACTTGAAGCAGCTTGTACTGCTGCAGAGGTAGGTTGCACAACATTTATTTTTGAACAAAAGCCATATCTTGGTGGACTTGCAAGAGAGATTTCAAAACTACCTGATAAAAACAGGATTTCATTTTTGCCTGATTATTTGATTAAGAGAGCTGAAAAACTTAGCAATTTGATTATATATACTAACACAAAAGCAGATATTAAAACTATAGAAAATCTAAGGCCAGATGTTATAGTAAATGCTACAGGTTCAAAGCCTCTTCTTCCTACTATAAAAGGCTTAATGGAGCATGTTGATAAGGGAGAAAATGTATATTCAATATTTGGACTTCTAAATAATATTGATAAATTTACTTCACAAAACTTTGAAGGGAAAAAAATAGTAGTTATTGGTGGAGGAGCTGTAGGGCTTGATGTTATAGAATTCTTTGCTGAAAGAAAGGCAAAGGTATCAATAGTTGAGATGTTACCACTCCTTGGTAAGGACTTAGATGTAATAACAAAGCTTTCTATGATGAAAATAATTAAAGATTATAATGTTGAAGTTCATACTGAAACTATGCTTGTTGAAGTTACATCAGATCACTTTAAAGTAAAGAAAAACGATAAGGAAGAGGATTTATATTTTGATTATGGATTTGTATGTCTTGGAATGAGACCAGAAAACCAGGGATTAGATGAACTTCAAGATTATTTTAAAGATAAAGATGTAGAAATAATAAATATTGGTGATAGCTTAAGATCCAGAAAGATAATCGATGGTATGAGTGAAGGCAGAAATATTATTTTTACTTTAGAAAAAATAGGTTTAATTTAATAAGGCTTTCTATTTCTTACTATTCTGCTGTTTTAACAGCAGAATAGTAAGAAATAATATAAAAAATAAATAAATGAAAGGATGGATTATAATGGCTGAACGAATTACAGGAAAAACAAAATTGATAGGGTTAATTGCAACACCAATTTCCCATTCATTATCACCAACAATGCATAATGAAGCATTTGCAAAATTAGGTCTGGATTATGTATATCTTGCATTTGATTGTGGCAATGAACAATTGGAAGATGTAGTAAAAGGGTTTAGAGCATTAAACATTCGTGGATTTAATGTATCAATGCCAAATAAAACAGTTATTCATAAGTATTTAGATAAATTATCTCCAGCAGCAGAATTAGCAGGTGCTGTTAATACTGTAGTTAATGATAATGGAGTTTTAACAGGACATATAACAGATGGAACAGGATATATGCAATCAATAAAAGAAGAAGGCGTTGATGTAATAGGAAAGAAAATGACAATTATAGGAGCAGGTGGGGCAGCTACTGCAATAAGCATTCAGGCAGCATTGGATGGAGTAAAGGAAATATCTATTTTCAATAGAAAAGATGAATTTTATAAACGTGCAGAAAAAACAGTAAAGGATATAAATGAAAAAACACAATGTAAGGCACAATTATTTGACTTAGATGATACAGACAGATTGCGTGCAGAAATTGCAGAAAGTGTTATTTTAACAGATGCAACTTCTGTTGGTATGAAACCATTAGAGAATTTTTGCAATATTCCGGATCCATCTATGTTAAGACCTGATCTTGTAGTATCAGATGTTGTATACATTCCTAAAAAGACAAAACTCCTTGAAATGGCTGAAAAACAAGGATGTAAGATAATAAATGGTTTAGGTATGATGTTATGGCAAGGAGCTAAGGCTTTTGAACTATGGACAGGACATGAGATGCCTGTGGATTATATTAAGGAAATTCTTTTTAAGTAATTTTTCTTCATCTTTGTTTGTGAAATATTAAACATATAAAAATAGAGGAGGGTCTAATTTGAAAAAAAATAAATACATATTAACAGCACTTTCACTATATATTAATTACTTTATTCATGGTATGGGTGCTATAATTTTAGCACAGAACATGCAATTTTTAATGAAGCAGCTTAATACTGATAAGGCTGGTGTTGCTTATGTTATTTCTGCGCTTGGAATAGGGCGTTTAATAGTTTTATATGTATCTGGAGTTCTATCTGATAAGTTTGGACGTAAACCTTTTGTTTTTCTTGGAATGGCTGTATATTCTGTTTTCTTTGTAGGAATTTTATTTAGCAAAAGCGTAACAGTAGCATTTATATTTGCATTATTTGCAGGTATGGCAAACTCAATACTTGATGCTGGAACTTATCCTGCTTTAATGGAAGCATTTCCAGAAGCACCAGGTACTGCAAATGTTATGATTAAAGCATTTATATCAGCTGGACAGTTCCTTTTACCACTAATTATTGGATTCTTAATAAATAATAACTTATATTATGGATATTCATTTATATTCTGTATTGCAGTATTTTTAATTAATGCTGTTTTCCTTATCAGGCTACCTTTTGCAAGCATGATTAAGAAAGAAGAAAAGACTGATAGCCAAGATAAAAACTTAGTTAACAATTTCAAAACTTCTCCAAATTTCTGGATTGAAGGAATAGCTCTTATTATAATGGGATATACTGCAACAGCAACTTTCTATCTTATATCTGTTTGGTTGCCAACTTATGGGACTGAAGTGGCTAAAATGTCAAAAAGCGTTTCATTAACTTTAATAAGTTATTATAGCATGGGTTCTCTTTTATCTGTATTTATTACATCATACTTAGTAAAAAGCTTAATAAGACCTGTAGTTTTTGTATTAGTTTATCCATTTTTATCACTACTTTCTCTTATACTTTTATGGTTAGTTCCAACTCAAACAGTTTGTATTTTATGTGCATTCTTAATTGGATTCACAGCTGCAGGAGGAGTTTTACAGTTAGCGTTAACAGTAATGGCAGAGCTTTTCCCAGCAAATAAAGGTAGAATTACAGGTATTGTTTATACTGCATCAAGTTTAGCTACCTTTACTATTCCTTTAATAACTGGTATTATATCAAAAACAAGTATTAGTAATATAATTTTATTTGACGTATTTATAGCAGCTGTAGGCGTTTTATTAGGACTAATTGTTAATGTAAGATATAAAAAGGTTATTAATGTTGAATCAAAAGCAGTAAATGCTTAATTTAGGAAAGGAGATATAAATGGGTAAAGTAGTTAAAGTTAAAGATGTTTTAATTGGTGAAGGTATGCCAAAGATTTGTGTCCCAATGGTTGGCGAAACGATAGAGCAGCTCATTGAGGAAGCTAATTATCTAAAAGGAATTGAATCGGATGTTGTAGAATGGCGTGTTGATTTTTATGAAAATGTTACTGATATCGATAAAGTAAAAGAAGCTTTAGTTAATATTAGAAAAGTACTTGATAATAAGCCAATAATATTTACTTTTAGAAGTGCAAAAGAAGGTGGACAAAGGGAAATAGAAAAATCATATTACTTTAAATTAAATAAAGAAATAGCTTCTACAAAATTAGTAGATATTGTTGATGTTGAGCTGTTTAATGATGAAAATGATATTAAGGAATTAATTAAATCTGCTCATGGAAATGGTGTTGCTGTTATTATATCAAACCATGATTTTAATAAAACACCATCAAAGGATGAAATTATATCACGCCTTAAAAAAGCAGCCGAACTTGGGGCAGATATTCCTAAAATAGCAGTAATGCCTACATGCGTTGAAGATGTAATTACACTGCTTGATGCTACACGAATCACAAAGGAACAATATGTTGATGTACCAATAATTACAATGTCTATGGCAGGCAAAGGTGTTATAAGCAGGTTATCAGGAGAGATATTTGGCTCTTCTTTAACCTTTGGTGCGGCTAAAAAGGCTTCTGCACCGGGACAAATTTCTGTTGGTGACTTGAAAAAGGTTATTGAATTAATTCACAGCAACCTTTAAAATTATAACTTGTTAAAATATAAAAGTTATGATTAAAAAGGATGGGTAGAATTTACATGAAATACCTAATGAGATTAAAGAAAAAAGCTGCTATATTATTTAGTATAACTATATTTATAAATCTAAATATAACGGGTTGTGGTAAAATTGCTGATACAAAACAGGCACCCTACCCAAGTCAGAATATTAATGGGATTATTGCATGGGGAGCAGGTGGAGGAACGGATAATGTTGCAAGAAGATTGCAGGCAGGAGCTGAAAAAGTCCTTGGGAAATCTATCATAATGTCAAATAAACCTGGAGGGGCAGGGATTTTGGCTACACAGTATGTATATGATCAAAAGGCTGACGGCTATACACTTCTTTTTAATGCCGAAACCCCTCCTCTTTATCCTATTCTTGGACTACCTAATTTGACTTATGATAAATTTGAACCAGTTTTATTATTAGTTAGGGGTAGTTCGGTTATTGTTGTCCCAAAAGATTCACCTTACAATACATTTGAGGATCTTATAAAAGATGCTAAAGCAAAGCCAAATAAGATAAACTTAGGTATAAGCGGTGTTGGAGGTCAGCCCTATATTACAGCTGCTATTTTAAAAAAGGTAGATGGTGTAGTATTTAATCAAGTTCCTTACGATGGAGATAGTAGTCTTATTACTGCTCTTTTAGGCAAACAAATTCAGGTGACGGCGCTATCAGTAGGGGCAGCAGCTCAATATATTAATAACGGAGATATGAAAGCATTGGTTGTAATGGCTAATAAGCCTAATCCAATCATTCCTAATGTGCCTACTGCTGGGGATATTAATCCACAATACCAAAAAATTCTTAAAACCTCAGGATTTTTTTATGGCGTTTTTGTGAAGAAGGGAACACCAAAAAATGTAACAGATAAGCTTGTAGAAGCATTTAAAAGGGCATATAATGATCCAAAGTTTCAACAATATGTTATATCTAACGGTATGGTACCTTTAGGGTTAACTGGTGAAGAGGCTAAAAAATTTATAAAGGATTGGCAATCTCAAATGTGCTGGCTAATTTATGAGGCTGGCGGTGCAAAGGAGTCGCCGGAGAAATTCGGTATTACAAAACCTTAGTATATGTTATCAATATGAGGATTCTGAAAGGTATCCTCATATTCTCATATAAATATAATTTGAAATGGAGGATAGACTTTATGCCAATAAATGAGCATAGTAAGCAGCAGAATATAGAGCATAAACAAAAAACAGGTGAACTTTATTTTTTAATGATATTATTTCTACTGTTTTCTGTTTTTTTTATTGATGCTTTAAAATATGAAGGAGTAATAGAAGGAAGAATTAATGGTTCAGGTATCGTTCCTCAGTTTATTTCAGTAGTAGTATTGATTATGATATTAATGTTATTTATTAAAACCCTTAAAAATCATGATCAAAAAATTAAAATTGCCGAAATATTAAAGTTTCTTTTTTGCCGTGAAGTAATCATTATTATTATGATGATTATTTTATATGCGATATTGATAGAAAAGCTCCACTTTGTTCCAACAACTATGTTTTTTTTATTTTTTACCATGTTATTCCTCGATAAAACTAAAATAGGTAATAAATTCGTAGTTTCTACTTGTACAATAGCATCAATTCTTGTAATTTTTAGATATATTTTTAATATCATACTACCGTAACATATTTAGGAGGGATAAAGTGTCAGGAATAGAAGGATTCTTAATACCATTTCTAAATCCCGAAATGATTTTATATATAGCTGTGGGTGTATTTGTGGGAATTTATGTTGGTGCTATACCTGGGCTTTCTGTAACTATGGCGGTTTCTGTTCTTATTTCTTTTACATTTGGTTGGAAAATATTACCGGCACTTGCAGTAATGGTTGGTATATATGTAGGTGGAGTCTATGGAGGAAGCCGTTCTTCTATTCTTTTAAATATACCTGGAGCTCCTGCTGCAATTGCTACTACATTTGATGGCTTCCCAATGGCTCAAAAGGGTGAAGCAGGAATAGCCATGGGGCTTAGTACTATACAATCAGTAATTGGTACATTGTTTGGCATCCTTGTCCTTGCATTGGCTTCACCTTTGGTTTCTAATCTGGCACTTAAATTTATGCCCCAAGATTATCTGTTAATATCAATAATGGGGTTATTATTGATTGGAAGTCTTAGTAAGGGTTCGATTATAAAGGCTTTAACTACAGCATGTCTTGGTATTTTAGTAGGAATGATTGGAATAGATCCTATTACTGGACAGGCAAGGTTTACTTTTGGATATGATAAACTTTTAGGTGGTATTAATTTTGTTGCTGCTATGATTGGTGTTTTTGGATTATCAGAGGCATTGATGCAGTTACGTGATAAGGTAGAACCTGTTAAACAAAAAGTAGATAAAATTATTCCAAGCTGGAATTTAATATTAAAGCATCTTCCACTTACATTACGAGCTTCCATATTAGGAACTATAATTGGAGCCCTTCCAGGAACAGGAGGGGATATAGCATCTCTTATAGCTTACGACCAGGCAAAACGAACAGTAAAGAACCCAACAAGGCCTTTTGGTGAAGGAGCTCATGAGGGTGTTATTGCACCAGAAGCTGCTAAAAACGCTGCAATAGGGGGAGCATTTATTCCTATGATGACGCTTGGCATTCCAGGGGATTCAGTTACGGCGGTTTTAATTAGTGCTATGATAATTCATGGGCTAAGACCAGGACCTATGTTAATGAAGGATCAGCCTCAATTTTTCTGGGTTATATTAGGTTGCCTTGTTATTTCAAATTTATTTCTTATTATCTTTGGTATGACAGGAATTAAACTTTTTACTAAGATTGTAGAAATTCCTAAGGCTATTGTTATTCCAATAATAATAGTTTTATCAATTGTGGGAAGCTACAGCATAAACAATAGTGTTGTAGATATTTACTGGATGATTGCATTTGGAATTCTTGGATACTTTTTTAAAATATATAATTACCCAACAGCTCCAATGGTTTTAGGAATGATTTTGAGTCCTATTATCGATATAAATTATAGACGAGCCATGGCTTTAAATCATAATAACTTCTATGAATTGATTAATTCTTTACTTGGCAGCCCTATTTCTTTTACATTGATATTTTTAATAATGCTTATGCCTTTATCTAAATTGAAATTTTGGAAAAGGATAAAGATGTTTTAAAGTAGGACGGTTAAAAACCGTCTTTTTTTAATGAAAAAGTAAGAAAGAATACAGTATAAACTTCTAATATATGGAAATGAATCAATAAAGAATAAAAAACAAATATTTACACATTGTACATTAAATTACAATAGAATTATAATAAAAGAAATAGAAATATTATTCTCCGAATTATAATTCCTAAGGCTTTTGCTATGGGTTATAATCGATGGGTATTGTTGGAAACGGCAGTGCCTTCCGCGTTTGAAAAGGAGAATTAAATTTCTCCTTTTACTTCTATGTGAAAGGGGTTTTTTTATGAAAAAATATTTGGCTTTTCTGAAACATATTTATATTCTTTTCTTTTAGCTTGCAGTTATTATAAAAATTTTTATACTGACAACAAATACTTAAGATACAGGTCTTTTTGAGTTATAATCCCTATTTTTGAAAAAGAAACAGGAATAAAAATTAATGCCGCAACAAAAATTCATTTTAGATGCAAAAAAGGTTCAACTATTATTATGGTAACCCATGACATGAGTGGGGTAAAAAGGCTTTAAGATAAAATAATATTTTTAGAGGATGGGAGGATAAAGTATGATTAGCACAGCAATTCTTACAATAAGCGATAAGGGCTCTAAGGGGGAGAGAGAGGATATTACGGGAAAAAATTTAAAGGAGCTTTTAGAGTCTTTAAATTATAGCGTTGAATATTACAAAATAATTCCCGATGAAATTGAGGAAATAAAAAGAGAGCTTATTTATATCTGTGATGAGCTTAAACTAAACTTGATACTTACAAATGGTGGGACAGGCTTTTCAAATAGGGATGTAACCCCAGAGGCAACCCTTTCAGTAATTGAAAAAAACGCTCCTGGTATTGCAGAGGCTATGAGGTATAATTCACTTAAAATTACTCCAAAGGCTATGCTGTCAAGGGCAGTAGCTGGAATTAGAAAGGATACCCTTATTATAAATCTTCCAGGAAGCCCAAAGGGTGCAATTGAAAATTTTAAATCTATAATGGATGCAATTCCCCATGGAATAGATATTTTAACAGGTAATGCAAAAGAATGTGCAAGATAAGGGGCTGATAGTGTGGAACTTTTTAAGGTGGTAGACTTAGATGAAGCACTGAATATAATTTTAGATAACAATAAAATCTCTTTAGGTTATGAAGAGATTGATATTTTAAAATCCTTAGATAGAGTTTTATATGAGGATATAATATCTCCCTTTAATGTCCCTGACTTTAGAAGGTCAACGGTTGATGGCTATGCAGTAAGATTTAAGGATACAATAGGCGTTAGAGAATCTATACCAGCAATGCTAAACCTTAAGGGTGAGGTTATAATGGGAAAGGCTTCAGATGGTGATATAAAAGAGGGAGAGTGCATGTACATCCCAACAGGAGGGATGCTTCCTTATAATGGTGATGCAGTTGTTATGATTGAATATACTGAAAAGCTTGATGATGAAACGATTTTAATAAACTCTCCAGTATCTTTTTTAGAAAACGTTGTTGAAATTGGAGAGGACGTTAGAAAAGATGAGATTATATTAAAAAAAGGAATCAGGATTAGACCTTTTGAAATAGGTGTTATGTCAAGCCTTGGAATTAAAAAAGTTAAGGTCTTTAAAAAAGCAGTTATAGGGATAATATCAACGGGCAATGAGGTTTTAGATATAAATGAAAAACTTACTTTAGGAAAAATCTACGATATAAACTCCTATCTTTTAATGTCCTTAGTAAAAAAGGATATGGCAGAGGCTAAAAGCTATGGGATAGTAAAGGATGATTATGAATCACTTAAAAGTATATTGGATAAAGCTTTAGATGAATGCGATATAGTACTGATTTCAGGAGGAAGTTCTGTTGGCAAAAAGGATGAAACCTTTAAGGTTTTAAATTCCTTTGATGACTTAGGGGTTTTGATTCACGGCATAGCAATAAAACCAGGAAAGCCAACCCTTATTGCAAGATGTAAAGGTAAAATAGTTTTTGGCCTTCCAGGACACCCTTTAGCCTGCAGTGTAGTTTATATAAGCCTTGTTAAAAAATACATACAAAGCCTTATAGGCTATTTTGAAAAAGAAATTCCAATAAGCTGCACCTTCGGACTTAATTATCATAAAGCAAAGGGAAGGGCGGAGTATCTTCCTGTTAATTTAATAGATGAAGATGGAGAATTAAAAGCATACCCTGTATTTACAAAATCAGGGCTTATAACTGGTTTTTCAAAGGCAGAAGGTTATATTGTAATACCTAAAAATGAAGAGGGCTTAAGGGAAAATCAGAAGGTTTATGTTTATAGATTATAGGAGGATATTATGTCAAACATATATTTATCAAATTATGAGCTTGATGATGCTCTTAATATTTATTTTTCAAATTTTGATTTTAAAGAAAAACTTGAAAGCGAAGAGATTTTAACCTGTGAATCTTGTGGGAGAGTAACATCGAAGGCGGTATATGCAAAAATATCATATCCTTTTTATAACTCATCAGCGATGGATGGCATTGCTGTAAAAAGCGAAAAAACTATAGGTGCTACGGAAAAGAATATGATAGAGCTTTATGAAAATGAGGACTACATAGTTGTTGATACTGGGGATCCTATACCTAAAGGTTTTGACAGCGTTATTATGGTTGAGGATATTATAAAGGTTAAAGAGGGCTGCGTAAAAATATATAAAAGTGCTCTGCCCTACGAGAATATTAGACCTATTGGTGAAGATATAGTGCAA
The DNA here is from genome assembly GCF_006016075.1 of Caloramator sp. E03. Classification (NCBI taxonomy): domain Bacteria; kingdom Bacillati; phylum Bacillota; class Clostridia; order Eubacteriales; family Clostridiaceae; genus Caloramator; species Caloramator sp. E03. Next base: position 2,213,407 of record NZ_CP040093.1, read on the forward strand.
AATACATTAATCCTTCCATCAAACCATAAAATAAGGGCAGTAGATATTGGGGCTCTTCTTTGCGGGGGAGTAAACAGCATAAAGGTCTATAAAAAGCCTAAAGTAGGCATAATACCAACAGGAACGGAAATAGTAGAGCCTACTTTAGACCTAAAAATTGGGGATATAATAGAGTCAAATTCGAGGGTTTTTAGTGCCCTTATTAGTGAATGGGGAGGAGAAGCTGTAAGGTATAACATAGTTAAAGATGATTATGAAAAAATAAAAACTGCAATAATAAAAGCAGTGGATGAAAACGATATAGTTTTAATAAATGCAGGATCCTCTGCTGGAAGAGAGGATTTTACATATAGCATTATAAATGAGATTGGAAAGGTTTTTGTCCATGGAATTGCAATAAAACCAGGTAAGCCTGTAATACTTGGTAAAATAAAGGATAAGCCTGTTATTGGTATACCAGGATATCCCGTCTCAGCCTATATTATTATGGAAAACATAGTAAAACCTCTTTTGGAAAAATATCAGGGACTTTTACATGATGAGGGGGATATAAAAGAGGCTGTTCTCTCAAGGAGAATAGTATCTTCATTAAAACATCTTGAATTTGTAAGGGTAAAGCTTGGATTTGTCGGGGATAAGCTTATCGCAACTCCCCTAAACAGGGGTGCTGGGGCAACGATGTCCTTAGTTAATGCCGATGGAATACTTAAAATTCCTCAAAACTGTGAAGGATTAGAGGCAGGAAGCAAAGTTAAAGTTAATCTTTTGAAAAAGACTAATGAAATTAAAAATACAATAGTTGTAATAGGAAGCCATGATCCTATAGTTGATGTTGTTTCAGATTTACTAAAGAAAAGTGAAGGAGGATATTCCCTCTCCTCATCCCACGTTGGAAGCATGGGAGGAATACTCTCTTTAAAAAAGGAAGAATGTCATATTGCACCTATCCATCTTCTTGATATGGAAAGTGGGGAATATAATATTCCTTATATAAATAAATATTTAAAGGGTATGGATGTTGCACTTATTAAAGGTGTTAAAAGAATTCAGGGGCTTATGGTTAAAAAAGGCAATCCCTATAATATAAAAGATTTAAATGATGTAGCTAAGCTTAAATTAAGATATATAAACAGGCAAAAAGGCTCAGGGACAAGGCTTTTGCTTGATTATAATTTAAAAAAACTTGGAATAGATTTTAGTGCAATTTCAGGCTATGAAAGGGAGGAGTTTACCCATCTTGGAGTTGCTGCAGCAATTAAAGAAGATGATGCTGACTGTGGTATGGGAGTATACTCTGCAGCACAACTTATGAATCTTGATTTTATACCAATATGCAGCGAGGAATATGATTTTGCATTACATGAATCTTATTTAGAAATGCCAATGATTAAAAAATTTATTGAAGTTATAAAAAGTGAGGAGTTTTTTAAACAGCTTGATAGACTTGGAGGATATGACTACTTAGAATGTGGAAAGATTATGAGGATTAGGGGATGAGATTGTGAAGGATGGATGGGGAAGAGATATAAATTATATAAGGATTTCAGTAACCGACAGATGTAACTTAAGATGTATATACTGCATGCCTTTGGAAGGCATTGAAAAAAAGGAGCATGATGATATATTAAGGCATGAGGATATATTAAAAATTGTAAAATGCTGTGCAAAACTTGGCATTAATAAAATAAGGTTAACTGGAGGAGAACCTTTAATAGTTAAGGATATAGATAAGCTTATATATGAAATAAGCAAAATAGAGGGAATTGACGATATAGGGATTACAACGAACGGAATTTTATTAAAGGATATGGCAGGGGATTTAAAAAGGTGCGGACTTAAAAGAGTAAACATAAGCCTTGATACATTGGATGAGGAAAAATTTAAAAAAATTACAAGAAGAGGACAGCTTAAAAATGTTTTAGAAGCCATTGAAGAGTGCCTTAGGATTGGCTTAAGCCCTGTAAAGATAAATACAGTGCTTATAAGAGGTATAAACGATGATGAAATTGATGAAATTATGAATCTAACAAGAAAGTATCCAATAGATGTTCGTTTTATTGAGCTTATGCCAATAGGAGAAGGGGAGAAATATTATAAGGATGGCTTTATTTCAAGCGAGGAGATTATAAAAAATAATAAAAGCCTTATTCCTCTTGGAAGGAAAAAGGGGGAAACAGCAGAGAATTATAGGCTTTCTGATTCAATAGGCAAAATAGGTTTTATAAGCCCTCTAAGCTGCAAATTCTGCGACAGCTGTAACAGAATAAGGCTTACCTCAACAGGAACTATAAAGCCCTGCCTTCACTCTGAAAAAGAGTACAGTATAAGAGAATATTTAAACAGTGAGGATATGCTTTTGATGGCTATTAAAAACTCTATAATAAATAAGCCTAAGGAGCATTATCTTGAGGAAAACGAGAAAAGCTTCAGCAAAAAAATGATGTTTCAAATAGGAGGTTAGTATGGAACTTACGCATATAAATAAAGAGGGAAGAGCAAGGATGGTAGATGTGAGCTTAAAGGATGAAACTTTAAGGGAGGCTGTAGCAAAGGGATATGTATACATGAAAAAAGAAACTTTAGAAAAGATAAAGGAGGGGAGCATTAAAAAAGGAGATGTTCTATCCGTTGCACAGGTTGGGGGCATACTGGGTGCAAAGAGGACAAGCGATATAATTCCAATGTGCCATCCAATTATGATGACAGGGTGCGACATTAGCTTTAAGCTAAATTTTGAAAAATTGAGGGTAGAAATAACATCAACGGTTAAAACAGTAGGACAAACTGGTGTTGAGATGGAGGCATTAAGTGCTGTAAGCATAGCCGCTTTAACTATTTATGATATGTGTAAGGCCATTGACAGAGAGATGATTATATCTGATATAAAGCTTATGAAAAAGTCTGGAGGGAAATCAGGACTTTTTGAAAGGAAGGAGGATTAATATGGCAAAGGTTTTAGCTATTAATATTAGCTCAAAAAAAGGGGAGATAAAACATCCAATAGGAGAGGGGTATTTTAGAGAAAATCACGGCCTTGAAGGAGATGCCCATGCAGGAAACTGGCACAGGCAGGTAAGCCTTCTTGGAAAGGAGAGCATCGATAAAATGAAAGCTCTTGGTATAGAGGGGCTTTGCACTGGAAAGTTTGCAGAAAACATTACAACTGAAGGCATAGAACTTTATAAACTTCCTATTGGTACAAAACTTAAAATAGGAGAGACTATAATGGAGGTAACACAAATAGGGAAAGAGTGCCATGCAGGATGCCAGATAAGAAATCTTGTTGGGGACTGCATTATGCCAAGGGAAGGTATATTTACAAAGGTTTTAAAGAGCGGATATGTAAGGGACGGGGATGAAATAGAAATTTTAGAAGAATAACTAATAGGAGTGTTTTATTTGATTGATGATAGGTATATAAGAAACATGGAGGCTTTAACTGAAGAGGAATGCTTAAAGCTTAAAAGCTTTAAGGTAGGAGTTATAGGGTGCGGAGGTCTTGGAGGATACATAATTGAGATGCTTTCAAGAATTGGAGTAGGATATATTGCTGCAGTGGATGGTGATGTGTTTCAAAGGTCTAATTTAAACAGGCAGATTTTATCAAGCAGCTTATCTATAGGGAAAAATAAGGCAAGGGAAGCAAAGGATAGGATGATGTATGTAAATCCTGATGTAAAAGTAGAAGCCTTCGAAGAGATGTTAAATGAAAATAATGCTGAAAGGATTTTAAAGGGACTTGATTTAGCAGTGGATGCACTGGATAACATAGATTCAAGGCTTCTTCTTCAAAGTAAGGCTAAGGAATATAATATACCGATAATTCACGGCTCAATAGGAGGATGGTACGGTCAGGTTACAACAATACTTCCAGGGGATAATACCCTTAAATTTATTTATAGAGAAGGAACTAAATCTGGAATTGAAAAAAAGCTTGGCAACCCTTCCTTTATACCCCCTTTAATAGCCTCAATACAGGTTAGCGAAGCCATTAAGCTTCTTTTAAATAAAGGGGATATATTAAGAAAAAAGATACTTTTTGTTGATATATTAAATAACGACTTTAATATAATTGAAGTTTAAAATAACAAAAAATACCAATAAAAATATGTATATATAATTTTAACCGGGTTACAATATATTGTGTAAAGGGTATACAGTGGTTGAGCTAAGACTTATATATGATCCCATTGGGGTTATATATGGGTCGACCAAAGGTTGCATGTAGGTCCTGGCAGGCTTGCATGCAGCCGGAGGGAAGATTCTGCATGGTGGGGAAAAGCTTTATTGCAGTCGAACTTATTTTTGATTGTAGTAGGGTTCCAACCTATCATGCAGAGTCGAGCTAAGATTATATAGGGTATCGTAAACTTTGATATGGTTTAAGTCCCAGTAAGCTGCTGGTACTAGTGCTTGTATGCAGCCGAGAGGTTGCATACAGGTGCGTAGATATCCTATATAGTCGAACGAACCATCATTATAGGTTGTGAACTGCTCTATCATAGTCGGAAGATTATGGTTGGGTAATAAGCTATCTATAGTGGTGTAAGGTAGATCACTGTGTGCTCTTTAATTTTTTTATAAAAAGCCTGAAGTATGTTTTACATATTTCAGGCTTTATTTAAGAATAAAAAATTTTAGTATCCTTGGTCATAAATAAACCAAGGGCTGTTTGCATCTTTTCTAATAAGTATCATATTCCAGTTATCATATATTCCTTCTTCCCATGGGCCTGATTTTCCCTTTGGATATTCTACTTTAAAACTTACTTTAAAAACTATTATCTTTTCAGGGGCAAAATCAGGATTATTAGGTCTATAACTTTTTCTCTCATAATCTTGAGGGTCATAACTTATGCTTAAAAGGGTACGGGTTTCATATCCGTATAATACCATATTTTTTGATTTTCTTTTTTCATGGAGGGTTTCAAGTATAGCCTTATCGTTTTTATCATGTACTGCTTTAAAATATTTTTCAACAACTGCACGGGCAGAGGCAACTTCTTCATCTGTAAACTCAGGAAGATTAAGGTATATATATTTTTTGTAATTATTACCCGAATTTAAAGAATCATTATATATTGCATTCTTTAAAAGCTCTATATTATTATACATTGGAGCTGTATTTCCGTAGGTATTTTCAATATCTCTTCTTGTATAAGGGAAAATCATATTATATTTTGAAGTGTCAAGACTTCCTGTAGATGGAGTATCCCTAAAAGCAAATTTTATATCATCAAGATTTCCAATCATAGCAAATAAAACAAGTGCATTTTTCTCCATTATTGCATAGGATGAGGCGGTTAAATTCTGCCCTGCAGAGCCCTCCTTTTTTTCATAATATACAGTAAGACTTAAAGGCTTTTCCTTTGTATTCAAAGATATATAATGTTGTATATAATTTTTGCTTGGCAAAGGAAGACAGTTTATAAGGGAGGATACATTACTATTATTTCCCAAGTAAGGCGTTTTGTGTTTTGATATTTCTTTAAGGTTATACTTTGGTATATTAACTCTTACAACAAAGGAGTAATTAACTTTTCCTTTATCCTTATAATTTAGAAATATACTGTAGATATATTCCCCTGTATCTTGAGGGGATGGAATGTACAGTAATCCATTTTGAATAAAAGGGTTAGGTAAATTATAGTCTATTTTATTTTTGTTTTTATAGATTTCCATTCCCTCAAAAGTAAATTCATATTTTTTGTCAGTTTTTATTTTCTGAGTTGTTAAAGTAATTATATCTCCTGCCTCTAAATAAAGTATATTGTCATCGCTGTATTTTAAATCTGCAGGGTGAAGTGAATCAGCATGTATATACATATTTTTTACCTTCCAGTTGTAGCCTAACCTTTGTGCAAGTTTTGTTTCTGAGCCTTCAGCATTTATATAAATTTCTGGAGGCTCTTTATTTATCTCCTTGGTTTTAGCACCAAGAAATACTGCGGTTAAAACTATACATGCTATAAAAAGAATAGATAATAATGTAATTAGTTTTGTTTTTTTACTATATTTCATTGTTTATATCAGCCTTTCCTATTTATTAAAAAAATACTTCTAATTTATAGTGTGTATTTATTAACTTAAAATGTCAATACTTAAAAATCTTAGAAATCTAAGGGACGGTTACTTATTTTGCATAAAAATCCGAGGGACGGTTACTTATTTTGCATAATATGCCGAAAAATTCAGGGTTAGGTTTTAATATCAATTTTTACATATAATAAGTAACAGGTCATGACTAAAAGTAGCCACAACGACGGAATGAAAAAGTTTTCTCCATCTCCGGTGCCAGGCACCGAAGATGGAGAAAATATTAAATCCATAAAATAAGTAACCGTCTCTCCCTAATTTATTTTATGGATATCCCCCTAATTTTGCATATATAGTATATAAAATAAGTAACCGTCCCTCGGCTTGTACTTTTTTCCTTTTTTGTAAAGGCACATTTTCACACTAACCGTCCCTCCCTAATTTAGACAAAGAAGCAAAAATAAAAAGCTGACTTGGGATAATTTACCCCAAATCAGCTAAGCAAAATAATGTGGTTCTATAATATATGTTGGGGCGTAGCCCCAGCATATTTTTTTACAAAAAAATATGCACCTGTTTTAGATGCCTGGTAAAATTAAATTAACTACAAAAATATTACCTGAAAGGAGGCATCCAACAAGTGCACAATAATTATTTTATCAAAAATTTACTGGGTTTTAAAGATGTTATTATAACAAAAGTACTTGATAATGTTTGCTATGAAATTTATTTAGAAATGAAAAAGAAGCCTCATACTTGTCCTCGTTGTAATTCTGAAACTCGTAGAGTTCACGACTATAGAATTCAACGTGTTAAACATCTTCCTTTTTTCTTAAAACCTACGGTTCTTATTATTAAAAAACGTAGGTATCGTTGTAATGTTTGTGGTAAGAGATTCTATGAAAGTATTGAATTTCTTCCTCGATATCATAGAATCACCAATCTTCTATCTCTGTATGTAATTAATGAACTTGCTAATACTTGTAGTATGTCAAGTGTTGCTAAAAAAGTTAACTTATCTGTTGATACTATAAAACGCATTTTCAATAATGTGTCTTATTCTGCTGCTACTACTTTACCTAAAATTATTGCTATTGATGAATTTAAAGGTAATTCTGGTGGTGCTAAATATCATTGTTCTATCGTTGACCCTGTTAATAGAAAAATTATTGATATTATTAAAGATAGACAGTTTCACGTCCTATCGGACTACTTTAAAAAAATTAAAAATCGCGATAGTGTTGAATATTTTATTTGTGATATGTGGCAACCTTATATTGATTTAGCTAAAACTTACTTTAAAAATGCTATTATTGTTATTGATAAATTCCATTATATTAGGCACGCTATGTGGGCTGTAGAAGCAGTTAGAAAACGTGTTCAAAAAGAGCTATCTGTTAAATTAAGAAAATACTTTAAAAGAAGCAAAAAACTTATTCTTAAAAGATTTGACTTACTTGATGAAGATTCAAAGTTCGCATTACAAGTTATGTTTTCTTACAATAGCGATTTAGCTATTGCTCATACCTTAAAAGAAAAACTATTAAAAATAATTGATACTACCTCTTCTTCTAAAGAAGCTCGTACTTTATTAAAGGAATGGATTAAGTTTGCACAAAGTAGCGGCCTTAAAGAATTTGAAAGATGTGCTAATACTTATATCAGGTATTTTAATGAAATAGTGAATTCTTTTGATATACCATATACAAATGCTTGCACTGAAGGCTTTAATAACAAAATTAAAGTTATTAAAAGAAATGCCTTCGGCTTCAAAAACTTTGATAGGTTTAGAAATAGAATTCTTCATTGCTGTAATTAAAGTAAATTATAATACCAAATTTTAGAAAACCAACTCACGTTGGTCTTTTTGTCCTGCAATTTTTGTGGGATACTCTCCCCAATCTAACTTATCTTTCTAAAATAACTCTCAAACAAGATAGGACAGGCATTCTAATCGAATACCCGCCCCAACAATTGACAAAGAGCCAATAATGTATTTAAAAGCTATTCTTCTTTATGCATATTAATTTCTTTTACATTATAGACTCTTAAAGAATCTTTAATGCTCTTTTCTATTGCTAAATTACCATATTTATCAACTTCGCTTCTGTCCTTTGGGCCGTGGCTTAAGGATGCAGCACCACCTATACATCCTCCAACACATGCCATGCCTTCTATGAAGTTTCCGTTTAATTTATTAACCCTTGCGATTTTTAAAGCTTTGTCACACTCTTTCAATCCATCGCATACGACAGGCTTAAATTCTACCTCTAAATTCTGCTCTTTAATAGCCTCCTTTACTGCTTCAGTTACTCCCCCTGATCTTGCAAATATTCTTCCAAAGAAAGATGCATTGTTTAAAACCCCATCTTCGCATTCTTCAATATTTATATCAAAAGCATCTAGCATTGCCTGAAGTTCTTCAAATGTCATTACATAATCTGTACTTCCTTTAAGTTCTTCTCTTTGAATCTCTGCTTTTTTAGCAGTGCATGGGCCTATGAATACAATTTTAGCATTGCTGTCCATTTCCTTTATAAGCCTTGATACTGCAATCATAGGTGATACAGTTGAAGATATGTTACCTTTAAGGTCAGGATATTTTTTTTCAATAAATGACACAAAAGCAGGGCAGCAGGATGTTGTCATAAATTTCTTATCCTTTAATTTTTCTACAAGTTCTTTTGATTCATTTTCTGCTACCATATCCGCTCCAAGGGCTGCTTCAACGACATCATAAAAGCCAAGCTTTTTAATTCCAGTTACAACCTGTTCAATTCTTGCATAGGTAAATTGGCTTGATATTGAAGGAGCTATTACAGCATATACATGAATATTTTTATCCTCCTTAGCTTTTTTTAGAAGGTTAACTATATCAACGACAAAGGACTTGTCCATTATTGCACCAAAAGGACATTGATATACACAGGCACCACATTGAATGCATTTATCATTATCTATAACTGCTTTTTTATTTTCATCAATGTAAAGTGCTGAAGCATTGCAAGCTTTTCTGCAGGGCCTCATAACATCAGATATTGCATTATACGGACATGCGTTTTTACACCTTCCACATTCTATACACTTTTCATGATCTATATAGGATTTTCTATCGATTATATAAATTGCACCAACAGGGCAGGCTTCTTTGCATTTGTGGGCAAGACACCCTCTGCAGGCCTCAGTTACTTTAAAACGATGAATTGGGCATTCATCACAGGCTTCACTAATAACTTCTATAATATTTGGATTGCTTTTGTCTCCCCCCATTGCAAGCTTTACTCTTTCTGAAACAATGGCTCTTTCCTTATATATACAGCATCTTGTCATTGGCTTTGGCCCAGGAATTACTTCTTTTGGGATGTCCAAGATTTTTTCGTTTAAGTTGCCTTCTTTTGTATATTTTATTACCTGCTTTAAAACTTTATATTTTATAAGCTGAACATCATTTTCAAAATTCCTCATTATACCACTTCCTTATAGAATTTATTATAATTATTTAATATTAGCACTAGCCATTTAAAAGTATACTATCAGTTTAAAAAAATATCAACGCATAAAATATAGGTAGTTTTTCAATAAAAAATACTTAAAAATGATTATTTTATTAATATACCACTTTGTTCTATTGTACAGTATTTTATTATTTGTTACAATAATTATTGTTAACAAATTAACATTTATTTTGGAGGGATTAATGTGTTAAGTGTTTATATATGTGTAGGAAGTTCATGCCATCTTAAAGGTTCCTATCAAATAATGAAGATATTTCAAGATATTATTAAAGAAATGCATCTTGAGGATAAGGTTGAACTTAAAGCTTCTTTTTGCCTTGGAAACTGTACAAAAGGAGTTTCTATTAAGGTTGGGGAAGAAGTAATAGGCAATGTAACGCCTGAAAATGCTAAGGAAAAATTTAAAGAGCATATTTTGATGAGGGTTTGATGTATTATGAATACAATAAGATTCAAAGAAGCAAACTGTAAAAACTGCTACAAGTGTATAAGAAGCTGTCCTGTAAAAGCCATATCTTTTAATAATGACCAGGCTCAAATAATGGAAGACAGCTGTATACTATGTGGAAATTGTCTTAAAGTATGTCCACAAAATGCTAAAAGCGTAGTGGATGAAATAGAAAAGGTGAAGAGATTTATTGAAAAGAAATATAAGGTTTATGCAAGTATTGCTCCATCGTTTACAGCAGCTTTTAATACAAAAAGTGCAAAAGCTATATATAATGCTATTAAAAAGCTTGGTTTTGCATATATAGAAGAAACAGCAATTGGCGCCGCAAAAGTTTCACAGGAGTATGAAAAATTAATTAGTAATGGGAAAATGAAGAATATAATTTCAACAGCTTGTCCTGTAATTGTTTTACTTGCAGAGAAATATTATCCTGAAGTATTAGAGTACCTTGCACCAGTAGTATCGCCTATGATTGCCCATGCAAAGATAATGAAAAAACTATATGGTGATGATATTAAAGTTGTTTTTATAGGACCTTGTCTTGCTAAAAAGGAAGAATACAAAGATGGAGAAAATGAAAAATTTATTGATGCAGTAATAACCTTTGAGGAATTACAAAGGTGGATGGATACAGAAGGTATTAGTTTGATAGATGAGGACGAAGAGGAAGGTTCTGAAAAGCTTAATGCAAGGTTTTATCCTCTTGTTGGAGGAATTCTTAAGACTATTGAAAATAAGGAAAAAAGCAATTACAGGTTTATAAGCATTGATGGAATAGAAAACTGTATGAAAACTTTTGAAGCTATTAAAAATGGCAGAGCTTTTGGTTACTTTATTGAGATGAATAGCTGTTATGGTGGGTGTATTAATGGTCCTTGCATAAACAATGATGATTATAGTTATATCAATGCTATGGATAAAGTTTTAAACTATATAGAAAAAGCAAATAAAGTTGAAAACATTAGTAAATTCGATATTGAGATTGATTTGCATAAAGAATTTTTTAATAAAATGAAGTGTAATGATATACCTGATGAAAAGACTATAAGAAGTATATTAAGAAAAATAGGCAAGTTTAAAAAGGAGGACGAATTAAACTGTGGTGCCTGCGGATATTCAAGCTGCAGGGAGAAGGCAATTGCAGTGTATAACAATAAAGCCAACCTTCACATGTGCCTTCCTTATATGAGGGAGAAGGCAGAATCACTATCAAACATAATTATAAACTCCTCTCCTAATGCTATATTAGCTTTAAACAGGGAGCTTTATATTCATGAAGCAAATAATGCAGCATATAGGATATTTAATATTGAAAACATCAACTTGGTTGGTAAAAATGTTTATGATTTTTTTGACTGTCCTGATTTTGCTATTGTAAAAGATACTGAAAAGAATATATTAAACCAAAAATATCATTATGAAAAATTTGATGTAACAGTTGAGCAGTCTATTATATACGTAAAAGATCAGGATGCTATTATAATTATAATGAAGGATATTACAAAGGAAGAAAAAAGTAATAAACAGCTTAATAAAGTTCGAAGTGAAACAGTTGAAATTGCTCAAAAGGTTATAGAAAAGCAGATGAGAGTAGCTCAGGAGATTGCCAGTTTACTTGGAGAAACTACTGCGGAAACAAAGGTTGCATTAACAAAACTAAAGGATATAATAGTAACTGAGATGGGTGAAGAAATATGAGCTTTTTTATAGATGCAGATTATGAGAGTATAAATAAATATAATGAAGAGCTTTGTGGAGATAGGGTTGAAATAATAAGAAATAAAGATTCTATAGTTGTAGTCCTTGCAGATGGCCTTGGAAGCGGGGTTAAGGCAAATATACTATCAACTTTAACAAGCAAAATAATAGGCACAATGCTTTCAAAGGGTTCAAGCATTGATGAGGCAGTTGAGACTATAGCTAAAACCCTTCCTGTATGTAAAGAAAGGGGGATTGCCTATTCAACATTTTCTATACTTGAAATATTTAATAATGGAGAAGGATATCTTGTAGAATTTGATAACCCTTCTATAATAAGGCTAAAAAATGGCAAATATGTGCAACTTCTTAAAAATCAAAGGATTGTTTATGATAAAAAAATATATGAAACAAGATTTAAAATAGATTTAGATGATACATTTATTATGATTAGTGATGGTGCTGTTCATGCAGGAATTGGGCAGCTTCTTAATTTAGGTTGGCAATGGGAAAATATTAAAGAATATACAGAGAGGATGTATAAAAAGGAGCTGTCTGCTAAAAGTTTTGCAAGGCTTTTAGTAAGTGTTTGTGATAATCTTTACGGGCAAAAACCAGGTGATGATACAACAGTTGCTGTAGTAAGGGTTAGAAAGGCCCAAAACATGAACATTTTAATAGGCCCTCCTGCTGATAAGGAACTTGATAATTATGTTGTTAATAAATTTATAAGCAGCACAGGGAAGAAAATTGTATGTGGAGGAACAACCTCCCAAATAGTTTGTAGAGTTCTTAATAGGGAACTAAAAGTCAATCTAAACTATATAAATCCTGCAATCCCCCCAACAGCAGAAATTGATGGTATAGATTTAACCTGTGAGGGTGTTCTTACTATTAGCAAGGCTCTTGAACATGTTAAACGTTATATATCCTCAAAGGATGCTTCTCACAACTTTTTTTATTTGGAGAAGGGTGATGGAGCATCAAGACTTGCAAAAATGCTTATAGAAGAAGGTACGAGTATACATTTTTTTGTTGGACGAGCTATAAACCCTGCACACCAGAACCCTGAATTTCCTTTAGATTTAGGATTGAAGTTAAAACTTGTAAACGATATGGTTGAGTATTTAAAACTACTTGGTAAGGAGGTTATTGTTGATTACTTTTAAACTATGTATACGATAAAACTAAAACTTTACAAACCAAGCAACAGAAAACGTGAAATAATCGATGAAGCTATGAAAAATTATTCACTTGCTTATCAATATCTACTTGATAAGGCTTATTATGATTTAAAACGTATTGAAAAGGATTTTAAAGACAGCAGGGGAAGCTATAGCACAATGAGTGTTATAAAATGGATTGATAAAGATTTAAGCAAGGAACTTAATAGGTTTTCAATTGAACCATTTAAGGATGCTCTAAAAATGGAGTTTGCCTCTACCCTTGTTGGATATTTAAAACTAAAACAAAATAGAAAACAAGTTAATTTTCCTTGTGCTTATATATCAGATGAAAAGCTTGAAAGTATATATTCTGATATTACAAGGGATTTACTGGAGGGGAAAAAGGATATTTCATGCTATGAATCAGAGCTTGAGAGGTTATTTAAGAAAAATAGGCCTAAATCTTTATTTTTTGGAAGATATGATAAAAACAGAAATTATTGTCTCCTTTATGATGAGAAAACTAATAGGTATTTTGTAAAACTTTATCTTTTAAACTCTAAAAGTTTAAAGAGAAAGAAAATAAATATAAATGAAAATAGAAAGCTTAAATATATTTATAAAGGTTTTGATGAGGTAAAAGATAGGCAAAGGAGGGAGTGCTTTATTATACTTCCTCTATCCTTTGGAAAGTATCAAGAAGGATATTTAAAAAAGGCTTTAGATGATCCTTCTATTTTAAAGGTAGCAAGGCTTGTAAAAGAAAAAGATGAATATTATATTTTAGTTACACTTGATATTAAGATGCCAGATAAAATCGAAATTTTAAATTTTATGGGTGTTTCAAGGGGAATATATAAAGACATATTTTATACTATTTCTGATAAGATGGGGAATGAGATTGAAAGTGGGAGTGTTTCAAATAATAATCTTTACTGTGTTGCTAATTATATAGCAGAAAAGGCTTTTGAAAAAAAGTGTCAGGTTATAATGCATAGAAATTTCAACATGGGAGATAAGTTAAAATGGAGTGACAGTAAAGGGGAGGTAAGTCCTAAGCTTCATACTAAGGAGTATAATAAGCTTTTTAAGATATTAAGCTATAAACTTCCTGAAAAGGGTTTGCCTGTTCCGGTGAAGGTAAGCTGTAAAAGCATATATACAACATGTCCAAGTTGTGGTGCTAATACTATAAAAAATAGATTTTCAGAAAATCTTTATATATGTGTTTATTGTGGATATGCTGATAATATTGAACATCTTGGTAGTTTAAATACATCAAGAAGGTTAATAAAATATATGCAGGATAAGATAAAAATAAAAGTAGAAAAAACTAAGGATAAGCTAAGGTTTGTAAATAAAGATTTAAACCTTAATTATATTCCCCAAAACCCTTATGACTGTAAGGATGAATTTATTGGAGAATTAAAAAGGATTGTTAAGGAGTTTTACAAAACAGATTCAAACAGAGATAAGAACTATAAAAAAAGATTAAGCCTAATAAAGAAAATAGGAAACTGTGAAAATATATTTGAAAAGATTCAAATAATCGATTAGAATATTATTGGTGCTTTTGCTGCCGCACCTTATCTCAAAGATGTGGCAATCCTTCTTTGGGATAAAAACCTACAGGGTAGGGCTAATAGAGGCAGCTATCTATATTAAAGGGTATATGGTTTTCATATACCCTCTATTTTAATGCCTTTTCAATTCTATATAGTCCTTCCTCAAGTAAAATCCTTGGACAAGCAAAATTAAGCCTTAAAAAGCCCTCACCTTGACTTCCAAAATCAAGCCCACTGTTAAGGCCAACCTTTGCTTTTTTAATCATAAATTCTACAAGTTCATCATGTTTTATGTTAAGATTTTTAAAGTTAAGCCAGGCAAGATATGTACCTTCCGGTTTTGTTATATTTACTTTGTGTGAGTTTGAGCGAGCAAAATCCATTAATAGGTTAATATTTCCCTCAAGATATTTTAATAATTCGTCAAGCCATTCTTCTCCATATTTATAGGCTGATTCAAGTGCTACAATTCCGAAAACATTGCTTGAGCTTATTTCGAGGCTTTCAATTGTATTTTCAAATTTATCTCTTAATTTTTTGTTAGGAATTATAGTCGCTGATGTTGAAAGTCCTGCAATATTAAATGTTTTACTTGGAGCAATAAATGTTATAGTATTTTGAAGTACTGCTTCATTTAAAGATGCTATAGGTATGTGCTTTTTATCTTTATACACTATATCAGAATGAATTTCGTCAGATACAATAATTATATTATGTTTTAAACATATATTTGAAAGTTTTTCAAGCTCATCTTTATCCCATACTCTACCAACTGGATTGTGAGGGCTGCAAAGCATGAGCATTTTAACCTTTGAATCTATTTTACTTTCAAGATCATCAAAATCCATCACAAACTTTCCATCCTGTAATTTTAAAGGATTTTCTACAATTTGTCTTCCATTGTTTTTTATTACTTTAAAAAAAGGAGGATAGATTGGAGGCTGGATTATAATTTTATCGCCTATATCAGTAAAGGATAGAACTGCAATGGCAAGTGCAGGTACGACTCCTGGAGAGAATCCTAACCATTCGCGATTTATTTCCCAGCTATGGCGTTTTTTTACCCAGTTTATTATAGATTCATAATATGTTTGTGGCCTGATTGTATATCCAAAAATACCATGCTCTGTTCTTTTTTTAATTGCTTCAATTATTTCAGGTGCAACTTCAAAATCCATATCAGCAACCCACATGGGCAGTATATCGTTACTTCCAAATCTTTCTTTTAAAGTATCCCACTTTACGCAATTTGTATTTTTTCTTTCTATTATTTTGTCAAAATCATATTTCATAAGTATCCCCCTTTTAAAAGTAATAAATTTTGTAATGTTATTATTTTTTCATATATTCATCAACTATTTTTTGAGCTATTTTTTTGGATGCAGTAGCTTGGGCTATTAGATTGAGTACTGTTAAAAATACGAATATCCTTTCAAAATTTTCCTTATCAATATTATTTTCTTTTATTATTTTAATGAGTTTTTCTTTAATTTCTTTATTCTTTTCAGTAAAATTTTTAAGGCTTTCCTTTTGAAGCTCAGTAAAAATTTTGTATGTGTTTTCCCAAGTCATAATATCATCAGAGGAAGTGTTAATGTCATTAAATGCTAGATTAAATACTTTTTTTATTTCCTCAGCTGAAAGTATTGGTCTCATGTAACTTAAAAGTATTAGCTGAATGAGATGATCCTTTGTATAGCCACGTTTTTTTCCATCTTCGGGTTTTGATATTATTTGTGCTTTTATATAGTTTTGAATAATATTATTTGTATAGTTTTCATCAAATTTATCGTTAAGATAATCAGTAACTTGTGATAAATATAGATCATAAAGGGGGAGATCTTCATATTCTAATATATTAAATTCCTTTACCCTTTCTAAAATTTTATCTATATTATTCATGTTTTCCCTCCTTAACAATTGTTACATTTATATTATATAGTATTAAATACTATGTTACAAGGTAATAAAATAAAAATAATTTTTTTATAATCGTGAGAAAATTAAAGAGATAATAAGAAAATAAAAGAAATATATACAAGCTGTATTACAATAAAGTAGTTCTAAAATAAAATAAGATAATATATACATTGTAAAACAGTAATAATTACCATATAATAAGATTTGTAATAAAGAAAAGCATCTTTTTAAGGGGGTGATTTTAATAAATGTTTATATTATTAAAATGATTCATATATATTAATAATGATTTAAGTAATTTTGTAATTAAAAAGTTTTATTAATATTAAAAAGAATGGAGAGATTTAAAATGAATAAAAAGCTTTATAGATCAAGAACTGATAGAATGATTGCAGGAGTTTGTGGCGGAATTGCAAAGTATTTTGATATTGATCCTACCTTTGTGAGGTTATTTTGGGTATTTATAACTCTTTTAGGTGGATCAGGAGTACTAGCATACATTATATGTGCAATTGTAATTCCAAATGAGGAAATATAAAAAAGCTATGGAATATAAAATTGATTTTTAGGATTGATTTGATATGCTAATATAAAACTATGATTAAAAATAAAAAATAGAAATGGGGGATTGGTTTGTATTATATTTTATTTACACTTCTTTTTTTAAAATTTAGTATAAAAAAAGAAGATATTAAAGAACAAATTCCAAGAGCTATTATAGGTGCTTTTATTAGCTTTTTAATATTCTATCTATTTAATAAAGATAGAAGTTTATCTCTTATTCTTTCTGCTTTATGGATTCCAGCTCTTTTTCAAATTATTTTTACATCAAGCTTTCAATCTATTAAAGGAAAAAAGATATCAAAAGCTTATTGTTTGATTGCTTCCATTGTTTTAGCTTTTAGCTTTATTTATAATTTGTATCCCTACATTACAGGAAGCTCCAGGAAGCTTGCAGAAATGGTTCCTGTAAATGAGAGCAGTGAGATGGTATCAAAAATAGATTCTCAGCATGTTATTATTATCCCTCCTGAAACTGCTTACTATAAGATGCAGAAGATGCTTGGAACTCTTCCTAACCCAAGCATTTATAGGATTGGAGAGCTTGGAATAACAATGACAAAGGATGGAGCGTGTTATGTAGCGCCTATTGAAGTTGATGGATTTTTTAGGGCGCTTTCAAATAAAGAAATTCCTGGAGTAATATATGTATCAGCAGAAAGGTATGAAGAGGCAAAGATTATTAATGTACCTGTTAAAGTTGCAGACTCCTTTGTTTTTGGAAGAGACCTTAAAAGATATTTAAGGCAGTTTAAGCCAGGAGCAGTTTTATTCCAAGCAAATGCTGAACTTGATGATGAAGGTAACCCCTATTATGTTGGAAGCTATGGCCATTATGCTTATGGAAGAAAAGGACCTGTTATAGATGGAGTACTTCTTTTATCCTTTAGGGATGGTAAAGTTACAGATTACAGTAAAGATAAGGTTCCTTCGTGGGTTGATGAGATTTATCCATCGGATGTTGCAGAGAAATATAATAATTATTTTGGAACATTAAAAGATGGGCTTTTTAATATGCTTATAACTAAAAAAGGAGTTCATATACCTACAAATTGGGGCTCTAATTCAAGTGTAGCAGGGCTTGAGGTGAATTCAACGGAGGTTATAGGTGTAATTGATGGAGATAAAAAATTGAAATGGTTTACGGATCATACGAACACTTCTGATACTTCAACAACGATGACAGGTTATACTCTAATGGATATGAGAAGTGGGAAAACTATATACTATAAAACTCCTGGCTATATAAATGGTAAAGGAGCAATGAATGTTGTAACTAAAGCTTTAGGTGCTAATAGTATGAATTGGACACCTGCACAGCCTATATTTTATAACCTTTTTGGTACAGAGGCCTGGGTGGTACCAGTTATTAACAAAACTGATGGAGCTTTTATTAAGCTTGGAATTGTTGCAGCACAGAGTAGCTATGTTGTTCTTGAGGACAGTAAGGATGCAGCTATAGAGTCATTTAAAAATGCAATTGCTTATGGACTTATAAATAGTAATACTGGAGCTAATGCAAATAGCATTAATGCTGAGGAAAAGTCTATATCAGGGAAGGTTTTAAGAATAAATGCTGTAACTGAAAATGGCAATACTGTATTCTATGTAAAACTTGAGGGAGTAGATAGGGTATTTATGATTAACAAATCCGTTGGAATAGATATAACTCTTACAAGGGATGGAGATAATGTTGATATTAAATATCTTGATATAAAAGGAAACAATGTTGTATCTACAACCTATTTTAAAAATAATAGCATTAAGTAAATTAAAATAGCCCGCTTTTTAAACGGGCTATTTTAGCATTTTTATTCTCATCTTTGACAGTTGCGAGAAGCAAAAAGCCTGTAGAACCATTGAATATCAAGGGCTCTCAGGCTTTTATACTTTTCAAAAAAGTGAACAATGTTTTTTATTTTTTCGTGTCTTTAAAAATTTTCTTCATTTGTTTCATATTAATTATTTGATAATCCGTTCTAAAGCCAAATTTGTCATGTAAATCATCTGTAAAATCAGTCCTTGTATATATTGGAATATAGCCCTCATTCTTAATCTCATAAAAATTCATTTCTCTAAGTCCTGATATAATATCGCTACACGTATATTTTTCTGAAAGCTTTTTTTCTAATAGCCTATATATCATCAGGGAAATGAAACAAGTTGTAAAATGCGCTTTTATTCTATCATCTCTTCTTAAATATACTGGTCTTGCCTTAAACTCTGATTTCATAATACGGAAGGACTCTTCTATTTCCCAACGCCTTCTATTAATTTTTATAATTGCGGCAGCATCATCACTTATATTTGTACATACTGCGTAAAAACCATCATACATTGCCTCTTGTGCTATTAAATCAGCATTAATGCTGTATAATTCTTTTTCAGCTACTTCACCGTCAGGTGTGTAGTGAGTCTTTGAAATAAAGCGTTTGTAATCATTAGCATTACATTTCTTCAATTTTGTAGGATTGGTATCAATAACCTCTTGAGCTCTCTCTATTTGGTTACCTCTTATAGTTCTTTGATAGTTTCTAT
Source organism: Caloramator sp. E03 (assembly GCF_006016075.1). Lineage (NCBI taxonomy): Bacteria > Bacillati > Bacillota > Clostridia > Eubacteriales > Clostridiaceae > Caloramator > Caloramator sp. E03. Next base: position 2,232,856 of record NZ_CP040093.1, read on the forward strand.
ATTTCAAGGAAAATGTTACAATAAGTTTTTGTTCAAGCCCGTCTTCTTTTATCCAGCGTTCCTTATAAAAAATTTTATTAATATCTGCTTCTTCGTTAATTTCGTTTAAATTATATACTTTGTCTGAATCGCTAAGATGCCATCCTTTGGGGTCTAACGCCCATTCTTTTAAATGTGATTTTAATTTTTTAATAGATTGTGTAGTAATAAAAGCTCGATTTTGTATATTATTAAATTTTCTGTTTGCTGTAGATGCAAGCCCTGCATCTGTACAAATGATAAATTTTGAAAGCCCAAATTCGGATATAATTTTTTGCTCTAAAGGTTTTAAAGTTACTTGTTCATTAGTATTACCTTTGTTTATACAAAATGCAAGGGGGATGCCGTCTCCATCCATGAAAAGTCCCATTTGAACAATTGGATTGGGTCTATGTTCCTTCGATACTCCATACTGTTTTAATCCTTCTTCCTGTTCAATTTCAAAGAAATAGTTGGTGCAGTCATAATAGAGAACTCCTTTATTACGATTGCAAACTTTAAGACTGTTCTTATATAATTCTGACTGAATAAAATCTGTTTCTTCTGAAATTACTTCTAAAGCTCTATAAATATGCTGAAGCTCAAAATCAGGCTGCTCAATAAATTTTTTTGATAGTTCGTATGTAGCAAGCTTAGATGATGGATAAATAATTCTTGCATAAATTAATCTTGATAGTATTGAATTTAGATTAAAATTAAATTTATGTTTATCCGAAATATTTTTACAGATATTTTGCAGCCCAAGCTCGTTATATATTTTTTGTAAAAACAAGTAACTACCATTAAAAGTATGCTGTTCGTCTTTGTTAATTTGTTTAACAGGCGAGTATTTTACTAATATTTCTCTTTTCTCTTCTTTTTCTTTTCTATTTAACTCTTCAACGTACCTCTTCCCCCATTCTATAGGGTCTTGTCCGTTTAGTTTTTTTAAAAGTTCATCATAAGTGCCAAGCTTCTCAACTACTTTTGAAGTACGATTGCCTTTTTCATAAACAGATTTAACTACGTATAAGGATGCTGCATTTTTTGATTTAACAATTTGTAATCTCATTTTTTCACATCTCTTCATATATTTATATCTATATTATAACACATTGTTACACATTGTGCACTATAAAAATTTAAAATTTGACAAAAAAATAAGCCTATATCAAGGCTTTAAGGCACTTTTTTTGTCTTGCAACTGTCAAAGACCCGGAAACAATGTTGTATCTACAACCTATTTTAAAAATAATAGCATTAAGTAAATTAAAATAGCCCGCTTTTTAAACGGGCTATTTTAGCATTTTTATTGAAATATTTAAAATATTAAGTTAATATTTATATAATAGAGGTATATTTTTACATAAAGGAGGTTTAATATGAAGGTTAGAAAAAAGGACGGAAGTTTTCAGGAGTTTAATTTAGAAAAGATAGTGAGAAGTATAGAGGCAGCTTCTGATGAGGTTGGAGAACCAATGACTCTATCAGATTTAAATAATATTTCAAAAGAGGTTGAAAAAAAGCTTAAGGCTTTATACAAGGATGAAGTCTCTTATGCTGAGATAAGGGATACGATTGTAAATGAGCTTAAAAGTAGTGGATTTAGCGATGTTGCAAAATCCTACAGTGATTTTTAAAATATTAAGAAGGTCTGTACAAAAAGGAAAGTTTATATAAAAAGCAACCAAGCAAATGGAATTTACTTGGTTGCTTTAACATTATTTTAAAACGTTTTCAATGAATTTTCCATTTTCATAGAAGAGTTCACCGTCTGCATATATTTTACCGCCATTTCTCATATCGCAGAGCATATCCCAATGTATAGCAGACTTGTTAATACCGCCGGCTTCTGGCATAGAATCCCCGATAGCAAAATGCACAGTTCCACCAATTTTCTCATCAAAGAGCATATTCCTTGTAAATTTTTGAATTCCATAATTAGTGCCTATAGCAACTTCTCCAAACTTCTTTGCTCCTTCATCTATATCTAATAAAGCATGAAGAAGGTCTTCCCCTTTTTTTGCTTCAGCCTTTACAACTATTCCATTTTCAACATAAAGCTTTATACCTTCAATTTCCTTCCCCATATATATTCCAGGGAAGGAAAAAGTTATGTATCCGTCTGTTCCTATATCTACTGGTGATGTAAATATTTCTCCATCTGGGAAGTTCACTCTTCCATCACAATTAATCCATTTTCTTCCTTCAATATTTACTTTTATATCAGTTCCTTCAGAAATTATATGTAGCTGTTTTTTACTATCAAGATATTTAACCCATCTTTCCTGCTGGCTACTTATTCTTTCCCATTCAGCTATTGGGTCATCTTTATCTAAAAGTCCTGCTCCATATACAAAATCTTCATATTCACTAAGGCTCATGTTTGCTTCTTGAGCATCTGCATAAGTTGGGTACTGAGTACCACACCATCTGAGACTTCCATCACCCATTCTTGAAGAATAAATCTTTCTCCAGCTTGCAGCACCCTTTGAACGTAATTGCAATTTATTAGAATCAATATTTGAATTTGCCCTTGTATTTTTAGTTCCCCAAGCTGTAAGCCAAACGTCAGCCTTTTCAAGGGCATATTTTAATATGAAATGTTCTTCTAATAATTGCTCATCTGTAGCATTTTTAAGTATTTGTTCCTGAACTTCCTGGCATGTTAGCATGGTTTCTACATGAGCTCCAGCTTTGACAGCTTCTTTAACAACTTCTGCCATCCAAGGACTTGCTATATCTTCACAGGAAACAAATACAAAATCCCCCTTTTTAACTTTTGTAGAATAGTTAACTAATAATTTTGCTAATTTATTAAGTCTTGGATCAGCCATACAAATTACCCCTTTCTACAATTATAATATCATTTTAACACAATTACCATTTACTTCAATTATTTTTTAATTTAAAAGGGAGCATAGAATAAGAGTATATAAGCTCCCTTTTTATATAATTCTTTAAAACAATAAAATAAAATTATAAAGTTTTATTTAGTCTACTTTTTTTATTCCATATTTTTGACATTTTAGAGCCATTGTTCTATGAGTTAGTCCAAGAACCTTCCCGGCTTTGTTATAGGTTTTATACTTTTCCATTGCAGCTTTTATTATTTCCTTTTCATAATCTTCAAATCTTAGCATATCTTCAACTAAAAGGTTTATTATACCTTCTGTTTGGGTGGATTTATGAGTTAAAAATACAGGTAAATCCTTTAATGTTATTATATCCCCGTCGCATATATTCATAGCTCTTTCTATTATATTTTCAAGCTCTCTAATGTTTCCTGGCCAGTCATACTTTAAAAGGCAGTCCATAGATTCTTTGCTTATTCCTTTTATATTTTTGTTTAGCTTTTTATTAAGTTTTGTAATAAAGTATTCAGTTAAAGGTCCTATGTCCATTTTCCTATCTCTTAAAGATGGTAGTGATATTGATATTACGTTAAGTCTATAATATAGGTCTTGCCTAAATTCTCCTTTTTTAATCATTTCTTCAAGGTTTCTGTTTGTTGCAGCTATAAATCTTATATCGACCTTTTGAGTAGTTAGACCTCCTATACTTTCAAATTCTTTTTCTTGAAGAACTCTAAGGAGTTTTACCTGCATACTTATTGGCATGTCTCCTATTTCATCTAAAAATACAGTGCCTTCGTTTGCAAGAGTTAATTTTCCAACCTTGTTTTTATATGCACCTGTAAAAGCTCCTTTTTCATATCCAAAGAGTTCACTTTCAAGAAGGTTTTCAGGTATTGCAGCGCAGTTTATTCTTATAAAGGGCTTATCTTTCCTATCGCTTGAGTTGTGTATTGCCTTTGCTATAAGCTCCTTACCTGTACCACTTTCACCTCTTATTAAAACAGTTGATATGGAGTTAGCAGCTTTCTTTGCTATAAATATTGCCTCTTTTAGAGAGGAACTTGTGCCAATTATGTCTTTAAAGGCACCTTCTTCTCTTGTATGCTGAATGAATCTTTCTTTGTAGTATTTGAGCTCTGCCTGCGAATGCTCAAGCTTTTCTATAAGTTCTTTTATTTCATTTACAGGTTTTGATATGGAGATTATTCCATAGAACTTATCGTTAATAAACAAGGGTTCAACCTTTGAAATTAGCTCTACCCCGTTTTTCTCATAAGACATGTTTTGAATTTTTTCTTTAGATTCAAAAGCTTTCATTCTAAGCCCTTTTGGAGATATATCTTTAAGATCCTTTCCTATGATATCCTCTGCTTTTATGTTAAAGTATTTTTCATAAGAAGGATTTATATAACTTATTTTTCTTTTTTCATCGACAAAGCATATAAGGTCGCTTGAAGACTCTAATATCTTTTTTAGCTTTACGTTTGCTTCTTTTATGGATACAAGCTCTGATATATCTTGAAATGTAGCAACAGCTCCGATTATATCCTTATTTAAGATAATTGGGGATATATTCATAGCAAGTTCCTTATCGTTTATTATTTTTATATCACCTAAACAGCTTACTCCATCTTTTAAAACATTTTCTATATTTATGTTTTTGATAATATTTTCTATGCTTTTACCAAGTACATCATTTAGTTCCTTATTTAATATTTTTAGCATTGAGCTATTTATATAAATTATTGATGAATTTATATCACACATTATTAATCCTATGGATAGGCTCTCTAAAACTTGCTCGTTAGCTATTGAGTTTTCTTTTAGTATATAATCTATATCGCTTATTGAATTCTTGTCTTCACAAAGGCTTGAAATGAAATCATAAAGCTCAAGTACGGCATTTTGATCTTTAAAATCTTCCCCCTTTGATGATATTTCTATTGTATCTCCCTTGTTAATTTTTAGGGAAAGTATTGCAATTATTCCTATTACAACAGGGAAAGTATCGCCAGATTTTTTAATATAAAGTTCTGTGCCATATTTTTTTTTGAGCTCGTTTGCTTTGTTTACTATTTCAGCTGCAATTCTTGTATGAACTCCTTCTTGTATTCCTATTGTAACTTCTTTTTTAAACATACTTAACCTCCAAAAGTGATAATTTTTATCAAAAACATTATTAGCATGATAAATATTATCAAAAACTTTGTTAGCTATTTTATTTTATATCTTTTTAAATGTTAATACAAGAATTATATAAAAAAATTGATAAATTTTATCATAATATGTAATTCCAAATTACGGGATTTACTGATTTAAAAGCTTTCTTGTATATTGGCATGGTTTTTGCATAACATATAAATAAAAAGCTATAGTAAATAATAAGATTACAGGGGGAATAAATTATGGTATCAAAAGAAGTAACAGTATTAAACGCAACAGGAATACACGCAAGACCAGCAGCGATATTTGTTAAGACAGCATCTGGTTTTAAAGCTGATGTAAATGTAAGCAAAGATGGTAAAACAGTTTCTGCTAAATCTATAATTGGAGTTTTAAGCCTTTGTATAAATAAAGGCTCAAAAATAACTATAACTGCAAATGGAGAAGATGAAGGGGAAGCTTTAGCTGCTTTAGTTAATCTTGTTGATTCTAAGTTTGGAGAGGAATAAGGTTATGATGGATAATTTAACAAAAAAAGGAATAGCTTCTTCAAAGGGATATGCAATAGGTTATGTTTATCTAAAACAGGATGAAAATGTTAATTTAGATGAGATAGCTTTTACAAGCATAAATGAAGAAAAAGAAAAGTTAAATGTTGCTATAGAAAAAGCTAAAGAGCAGCTTCAAAAGATTAAAGAGAAAGCTGAAAAATCTATAGGAAAAGCTGAAGCTGAAATTTTTTCTTCTCATATAATGCTTTTAGAAGATGAAGAATTTATAAAAGCTATTACAAGCTTGATAGAAAACGAGAATATTGTTGCTGAAAAGGCTGTTGAAAAAGCAGTTAAGACTTTTGCAGATATGTTTTCAATGATGGAAGATAACTATATGAAGGAGAGGGCTGCTGATATTAAGGATATTGGCAAAAGGCTGATTAAAAATCTTTGCGGTATAGTTGATGATGCTGAAGATTTAGGAGAAAATACTGTAGTAGTTGCTCATGACTTAACTCCTTCAGATACTGCACAGATTGATAAGAGTAAAGTTTGTGCATTTTTAACTGATATAGGTGGTTTTACATCTCACAGTTCAATACTTGCAAGAACGCTTGAGATTCCCTGTGTTGTTGGTATGCAGGATATAACATCAAGTGTGAAAACTGGAGATAGAATCATTGTTGATGGAGTAGAAGGCATAGTTATAATTAATCCTGATGAGGATACAATAAAAAAATATGAAAAATTAAAGGAAGAATTTGAAAACGAAAAGATAAAGCTTAGAAGACTTATAGATGTAAATGCAGTTACAAAGTCTGGTAAAAGGGTAATAGTAGCAGGTAACATAGGTTCTCCTAAGGATGCAGATAAAGTGTTAGAAGTTGGAGGAGAAGGAATAGGCCTATTTAGAACAGAGTTTTTATTCATGGGAAAAGAAAACTTCCCAACTGAAGAAGAACAATTTGAAGCATATAAGTATGTTGCATCAAAGATGAATGGAAGACAGGTAATTATAAGAACACTTGATATCGGTGGGGATAAGAGTCTTCCATATCTTGACATGCCCCATGAGCTTAATCCTTTCCTTGGCTATAGAGCAATAAGACTTTGCCTTGATAACAAACCTTTATTTAAGACTCAGCTTAGGGCTATACTTAGGGCTTCTGCTTTTGGAAAAATTGGAATTATGTTTCCTATGATAAGCAGCCTTGAAGAGTTCTTAAAGGCAAAAGAAATTGTTGAAGAGTGTAAAGCAGAGTTAAGGGAAGAAAAAATAAACTTTGATGAAAATGTTGAAATAGGTGTTATGATAGAAATACCTTCAGCAGCATTGATAGCTGATGAACTTGCAAAGTATGTTGACTTTTTCAGCATAGGAACCAATGACCTTATTCAATATACTCTTGCAGTTGATAGGATGAATGAAAAGGTTTCTTATCTTTATAATCCAATGCATCCTGCTGTATTAAAGCTTATTGAAATGACAATAAATGCAGCTCACAAGGAAGGCAAATGGTGCGGAATGTGTGGTGAAATGGCAGGAGATGAAAGAGCAATTCCAAAGCTATTAGAGCTTGGTCTTGATGAATTTTCAATGAGTGCATCATCTATACTCAGAGCAAAAGAAATAATAATAAATTGGGAATAAAAAAGAAGGGACCCCCTTCTTTTTTTTTATGATAAAATTATAGGCAAACACAATAATGTTATAGGTAGATATTTTATATAAAATATATTAAGATTAATTTACATTTTGCATATTTATAAGGTATAATCTTATTATAATGAGTTTAAGGGGGTGATTAAAATAAAAGAATATATGGGTACTATAGTTAATGCTATAGCTATTATTATAGGAAGTGTGATAGGTATTATTATTCGAAGGGGGTTGCCTAATAAAATAAAGGATACTCTTATGAATGGACTTGCATTATGCGTTTTATTTATTGGCATATCAGGAGTTCTTAAAGGAAATAATACTCTATTGATAATTATAAGCATAGTTATTGGAGGGATTGTAGGGGAATTAATAGATATTGACAGAATCTTGATAAAACTTGGAAATAGAGTAGAAGAAAATTTTAAAGGGAAAGAAAGCAAAATATCTGAGGCTTTTGTTACATCTACTCTTTTGTTTTGCGTAGGCTCAATGGCAATCGTTGGGGCACTGGAAAGCGGACTTACTGGCAATCATCATACGCTTTATGCTAAATCAATGATTGATGGTATAGTTTCAGTAATATATAGTTCAACATTAGGAATTGGAGTTGCTTTTTCATCAGCTGCTGTATTTTTATATCAAGGTCTTATAACACTTTGTGCTTCTTTTTTGAAAGGCTTTTTAATTGAGAGCGTAATATCAAATATGACGGCAGTCGGGAGTCTTCTTATAATTGGCTTAGGATTAAATATGCTTGGTGTTACAAAAATAAAAGTAGCAAATTTACTTCCTGCCATTTTCTTACCAATAATATATCAGTTAATTGCTTAAGTATTTAAGTAAATGGAGGGTTTATTTTGATATATAGACTTGAAAAATTTGTTAATATAAAAAGTGTATCAAGACTATTAAATAGCATTTATAACATATCTGGCATTCCAATAGGAATATTTAATATTAATGGAAAACCAATCTATATTATAGAATGGAATGATTTGTGTACTAAGTTAAATAAAATTAATGATAAGATTAATAAAATGTGTGTAAAAAATATGCATATTATGCTTGAAGATTTAAATAAAAATGGATATAAAAGATTCATTGTATAATTAAATGCAACAGGTAAAAAATATTTAAACCATAGTGAAAATCATGTATGATATAGGTGACAAATCCAAACATACAGGAGGTTTTCACTATGGTTCATAAAAATAATTATAACACACCTATACGTTCTTTTAAACATCTGAAATCTTATGAACGTGGAGAAATTTTTGCCTTGCTTAAAGAAGGTAAAAGTATTCGTTATATTGCTAAAAAATTAGGACGAAGTCCAAGTACTATAAGCCGTGAAATTAAACGTGGTACTGTATCACAATTAAAAAGTGATTTATCTTATTATTCAAGTTATTTCCCTGAAACTGGGCAAGCTGTCTATAAAAATCACCGCTCAAATTGCGGAGCAAAAATTAAATTGGCTAAAGTAGAAACCTTTATAAAATTTGCAGAAGAAAAAATCCGTAAAAATAATTGGTCTGTTGATACTGTCGTTGGTTATTGCAAAACTGATCCTTCTTGGAAAGATGAGTTCATTGTTTCAACTAAGACCTTATATAACTATATTGATAGAGGATTTTTATCTATACGTAATATAGATTTACCTTTAAAAACACATTTAAAACCTAAAAAGAAAAGAATTAGGGAGAACAAACGCCTTTTAGGTAAAAGTATTGATTTAAGGCCTGAACAAATTAATTCTCGTCAAGAATTTGGACATTGGGAAATAGATACTGTTATAGGTAAAAAATCAGGCGATAAAGCTCTTTTAACTTTAACAGAACGTAAATCCCGTTATGAAATAATAATGCTTTTAGATAATAAAGATGCTAAGTCTGTTGATGATTCTATAAAGAGACTTATGGAAGTATATAAGGATAATTTTAAAAAGATTTTCAAGAGTATTACGGCAGATAATGGAGTTGAATTTAGTAATTTACAATTCATTCTTAAAAAATATGATGTTGAGGTATATTATACCCATCCCTTTTCTTCTTTTGAAAGAGGAACTAACGAACGACATAATGGTCTTATACGTCGTTTTATCCCTAAGGGAAAGAGTATAAAGGATATATCTATTGATACCATTAAAAGAATTCAAAATTGGATGAATACACTCCCACGAAAATTACTAAATTACAAAACTCCTGAAAAATTTTTTTACGAGGAATTATTAAAAATAGCCTAAATCATATTATGAATATTGTAGATGCCACTTGTGGTATGTCAAGGGTAAAGCTACGCCTGCTACGCAGCCCTTGACATACCCCTGCGTGACATATAGATTGATAATTAAGATGGATTTAAGGCTATTTTGACTATTTTTAGTCCTTATACTACATGATTTTTCACAGAGTGTTGCATTTATTATTGCAATTTAAGAAATGGATATAAAATATGTACATGTTTTAACAATCTTTCATATATTTTGGTGCCAATATATGTAAAAAAAGTATTAATTGCGTATCTTTATATAGGGCAGTTTTTTTTAAATGAACCAGATATAGAATATTATAAAAATCAGGCAATAAAGTATGGCATCAATGAGGAAGAATACATTAATGCTGTTAAGAAAATACCTGTTATAACTAAAGAAAAGGCAGAAGATTATTTAAAATTGCTAATGGAAATTTCTAATCTAATATCTCAAATGGCGGAAAAACAAATAAAAGCTGAAGAAGCCTTAGATAAGGTTAAGCATAGTAATAAAATGCTTGAGATGATAAACAATAATTTAATTAAAACTGAGGAAAAGCTTTTTGAGCAATATAATAAGGTTTTAGAATCAGAAAAATATAAAGCGGAATTTTTTGCAAACATATCTCATGAGTTTAGAACGCCTGTCAATGTTATTCATGCTGCAATTCAAATGTCAAAGGTTATAGTAGATAGTCAGCAGAATTTCCCGAATAAGGACAAACTCATTAAATATCTTGATTCTATGAAGCAGAATAGTTACAGATTGATTAGGCTTGTAAGCAACCTTATAGATATAACAAAGATAGATTCAAATTACTTAAATTTAAACCTTATGAATTGTGATATAGTAGATTTAATAAAATCAATAACTTTGTCGGTTCAGGAGTATGCTGATTGTAAAGATATAAAAATGTATTTTGATGCAAATGAGAATAGTAGAATAATTGCCTGTGACCCTCATAATGTGGAAAGGGTTATGTTAAACCTTCTATCAAATGCAATAAAGTTTAATGTAAAAGGTGGGAGTATATTTGTATATGTAAAAAGTGAAGATGAAAAAATAACAATATCTGTAAGGGATACTGGTGTTGGGATACCAAAGGATAAGCAAGCCTATATATTTGATAGATTTTTCCAAGTAGACGGGAATATAAATAGAAAAAATGAAGGCAGCGGTCTTGGATTATCTATTGTAAAGTCCCTTGTGGAGCTACATAAAGGCAAAATATATTTTAATAGTACTATAGGTATTGGTACTGAATTTTATGTTGAACTTCCAACAAATTTACAGGTTACAGATGAAAATCTTAAAGATGAGATATATAAATTCAGCTATTTAGATAATCTTGAAAAATTAAATATAGAATTTTGGGATATTGGATAAAATATCAAAATAAAACAAAGCCCCGCATAAAATAGGGGGCTTAAAATTTTATCCTAAAATAGTTTTTAAATCTGCATCAGCTGTTGATATTGGTTTTATATTGAATTTATCAATTAAAACCTGAAGTACATCAGGTGATATAAAAGCAGGAAGTGTTGGTCCAAGATAAATGTTCTTAATTCCAAGGGAAAGAAGCGTTAATAGTATACAAACTGCCTTTTGCTCATACCATGATAATATTAACGATAGTGGAAGGTCGTTAATTCCGCATCCTAACGCATCAGCAAGTCCCTGTGCAATTTTAATTGCTGAATAGGAGTCATTGCACTGACCTACATCAAGAAGCCTTGGGAATTCACCAATTGAGCCAAAGTCCAGTTTGTTAAATCTATATTTACCACAGGCAAGGGTTAGAATTATAGTATCCTTTGGTGCTTTTTGTGCAAATTCGGTATAGTAGTTTCTGCCAGGCCTTGCACCGTCACATCCTCCGATTAGGAAGAAATGTTTAATCTGACCTTTCTTTACTGCGTCAAGAATCTTATCTGCAAGGGAAAGAACTGTATTGTGGCCAAATCCAACAAGTATTGTTTTATCAGGTTCATCTTCCGTAAATCCTCCAAGTTCAAGAGCTTTGTTTATTATTGGGGTAAAATCCTTTTTACCATTAGTCTCTCTAATGTGCTGTATATTAGGCCATCCTACAATACTTGTGGTAAATATTCTATCCTTATAGGAATCACGAGGCTTTTGCAAACAGTTAGTAGTCATAAGTATGCATCCGGGAATATTATCAAATTCGTTTTGCTGGTTTTGCCAAGCTCCTCCAAAGTTTCCAACAAGGTGTTTAAACTTTTTAAGTTCAGGATAGCCGTGGGCAGGAAGCATTTCACCATGGGTATATATATTTATGCCTTTTCCTTCAGTTTGGATTAAAAGCTCATGCAAATCTTTTAAATCATGGCCTGATACAATAATAAATGGACCTTTTTTCTTGCTTATTAAAACTTGTGTTGGAACAGGATTGCCATAGGTTTGAGTATTGGCTTTATCAAGAAGCTCCATACATTTTAGATTTACCTTTCCCAATTCCATTATAAGGTTAAAAAGATCATCAACAGTTAGTTTATCATCAATAGTTGAAGCAAAAGCTTTATAGAAGAAGTTATTAACATAATCATCATAAAATCCTAAAACATGGGCATGATGTGAGTATGCTGCCATCCCTTTTAGTCCATAGATTAATGTTTCCCTTAAGGAGCGGATGTTCATGTCTAGGTTTTGGTCATACATAATACCAGCTTTCTTTGCATCCTTTAGCATTTCATCCTTTGATGCTGGAATAGTATAATTTACACATTCAGGAGTATTGGCAGGAACATTGCCAAGAAGGGATTTTAAATTTTCTTTTATTTTTTGAGCCTTATTTAAATATTCAACAAATCTTTCAGGGTCAAAATTTACGTTAGTTAATGTTGAAAAGCAGGCATCCTGTATAAATTTAGAAATTTCTTTATCAATATTTTTTCCCTGTTTTAAAATTTCATTTCCTAAAAAGCCTATTCCTTTAAGTTGATAAATTAATAGATCTTGAAGTGCAGCAACTTCTGCATCTTTTCCGCAGTTTCCAGCCTTTGTACATCCTTTACCACCAATTGTCTGTTCGCACTGATAACAAAACATAAGCTCTTCCATTTAAAAACCTCCTTTTGTATTTTCAAATATTATTATTCTATAAAATAAAAAAAAAAATACGAAGGCTATCTAATAATATTAGGTTAAATTGTAGAGAATACAGCTTAGCCTTCATAAATTAAAAAGCTCTTAATCTGCACATGAATAATTTGCAGATTAAGAGCTTTCTTCATAAAGCTGCATTTTAATAATATATTATAATTTAATAAAAAATAAATTATTTTACGGTTATCTTACAATATACTTTATATCCGTAATTTGGCATATAGGCATATATTATTGTATTTCCCTTTGAGAGAGCTGTTACGCATCCAGAGGAGTCAACCTTTGCAACTTTGCTATTACTTGATGACCATAATATCTTTTTATTTATTATATTAACAGGTAAAGTTGAAGCCTTTAAGTTTATCTTTTGACCTTTTCTTAAAGTAGTATTAGTTATATTAAGTTTTAAGCCTGTAAGTTTAAGATTATTAACGCTGTTTCCATACTTTACAAGAACAGCATCTCCAAATCCAATACTTATCCCGCTCATATCTTTGTCGCTGCTTGTTGAAAATCCAACAGCAGTATATTCATCATTATAAAAATACCCATGATTAAAACAATTTATGCCTGATCCACCAAAGGATTTTTTCCATATTAAATTTCCGTTATCATCGTATTTTAACATTATTGCAGTGGATGTACCCTTTGATAATGAAGACATGTCCTTATCATTAGAATAGGATCTTCCAAAAACAATGTAACCGTCATTATCAGTATTAAGACCGTTAAAGCAGTCATAACGGCTTCCACCAAAGGTTTTATTCCATATTAAGTTTCCGTAATTATCATATTTTGCAATAAATCCGTCAGTATCACCCTTCGAAAGTCCCTCAAAATTTTCATCGGAGGATTTTGTTTCCCCAATTGCAACATAACCATCCTTTGTTGAAATTACATATTTAAAAGCTTCATCATTATTTCCAGCCAATATTTTTTTCCACTGAATATTTCCATCTTTATCATATTTAACGATTATTGCATCATAGCTTTGGTTATAATAACAGTCTTTAATTCCTGACATATCATAAGTATCAGAATTAGAACTTCCAACGGCTATAAATCCTCCATCAGAAGTTGGACAAACCGAATAAAATATCTCGTATATATCTCCACAGAAAGTTTTTTTCCAAAGTATTTCCCCATTTTGAGATACTTTAACTATTAAAGCATCACTGCGCTGTATGTTTAGATTTGATAAATCCTTATCTGTGGATAAAGTTTGACCAACAGCAACGTAGTTTCCATCATTTAAAACTGCAACTGATGTAAAAAAATCATAATTTGAACCACCTATTATCCTTTTCCAAAGAAGAGTTCCACTATTAGAGTATTTTGCTAAAACTGCATCTTCAATTCCTTTATTCAATCCTTTTAAATCTCCATCAGTAGAATAGGAAGAGCCAGCAACTATATAATCGTTATTATTATCTTTTGCAATAGAGTAAAAGAAATCTTCCTTATTGCCTCCAAATAAACTTTTCCATTTTATAGAGCCGTATTTATCTATTTTCATTATAAAAGCATCTGTATAATAACCTTTTCTTAATCCCTTAAAATCTCCTGTGTCTGAACCTGTATGACCTAATATAACACATCCTCCATCTTCTGTTTGAATTAAAGATTTAAAATCATCTCCTTCTTCTCCCCCGTAAGCCTTTGCCCAAAGAATGTTAGGGGAAGATGCTGCTTTTGCAGTTTTAACAAAATAATTAAAGGGTGTTTGTAACAGCATACAAAATATTAAAAGTAGGATTGTTTTGATATAAAATTTCTTCTTCATAGCAATTACCTCCTGTCATAATAATATATTACACAATTCGACACAAAAAAAGAAAATCCTTCTTAGTTATTTTATGAAAATAAAAATTATTGTATATTTTTTAACATAAATTTGTTATTATATAGAGTGCACGGAGCAAAAAGGAGGGATTTTATTTAAAACTTTGCTAATGCAACCCAAATTCAGCTAAATAGCTAGACAATTAAAACTAATCAACTTAGGATAAGGAGTGTTAGTATGGACAAAAAATATGTTAAGTCAATTAATTCAGAATCCTTTATTTTTTTAATTCTAACAGTTATTTGTTTTACATTCTTAGGTAAAGTTATGGGAGTTGCTAATATGTTTAGTACTATCATGAAAACAGCCCATGACCTTTTAATTAACACAGTCTTTTTTATAATGGCCATTGCAGTATTAGCAGGTGCATTTGGTGCTCTTTTATCTGAATTTGGAGTTTTAGCATTAATAAATAAAATTCTTTCTCCTTTGATGAAGCCTTTATATGATATGCCCGGTGCTGCAAGTATTGGAGTTTTAACTACATATTTATCAGATAATCCCGCAATTATAACATTAGCAAAGGACAAAGGGTTTGTTAAGTATTTTAAGAAATATCAAATCCCTGCTTTAACTAATCTTGGCACAGCATTTGGTATGGGACTTATAGTTACAACATTTATGATTTCACAAGCACCAAATGGACAAAGCTTCTTTTTGCCTGTGCTATTCGGTAACATATCTGCTGTTGTAGGAAGTATTGTAAGTGTCAGAATAATGATGCATTTTACTAAAAAAGAATATGGAACAGAAGAAATGGCATCAAAAGGAGAAGATGGAATAGATTTAATGAAATATAGAGAAATAAGAAATGGTAATGTATTTCAAAGGGCACTTGAAGCTATATTAGATGGTGGTAAGACAGGAGTAGAAATGGGAATGTCTATAATCCCTGGTGTAGTTATTATTTGTACTTTAGTTATGATGCTTACAAACGCACCAAAAGGAGGCGTATATACAGGAGCTGCTTATGAAGGTGTTCCTGTTTTACCTTGGATAGGAAGCAAAATTAATTTTATATTAAAGCCTTTATTAGGCTTTAAATCCCCAGAAGCTATAGCCTTTCCAATAACTGCACTTGGAGCAGTTGGAGCTGCCCTTGGCTTAGTGCCTAAATTTATACAATCTGGTCTTATAGGAGCCAATGAAATTGCTGTATTTACTGCAATGGGAATGTGCTGGAGTGGCTATTTGTCAACTCATGTAGCTATGATGGATGCACTTGAGAGCAGGCAGCTTACAAATAAAGCAATACTTTCCCATACTATAGGAGGTATTGTTGCAGGTATAGTTGCTCACTTACTAATGGTCATATTTTAATTTAAGTATTAAATAAGCCTCGCAATGCGGGGCTTATTATTGTAAATACCTACTTTAATTATTATTCAACTACTGTCAGCTCTTTTGGAAATTTATTTAATACTTCACATCCATCTTCTGTAACAAGAACTAGATCTTCAATTCTAACTCCAACTTCACCTTCTAAATATATTCCAGGTTCTATTGAAAATATCATACCAGGCTTTAAAATATCATTATTTACCGATGAAACGTCTCCAAAGTCATGAACTTCTATTCCAATTGAGTGACCTGTCCTGTGAGTAAAATATTTTCCATATCCCTTAGACTCAATGTAATCCCTTGCTGCAGCATCTATATCGCAAAATTTAACTCCTGGTTTTACTCTTTCAATTGCCCTTTTATTTGCTTCAAGAACTATATTATATATTTCCTTTGCCTTATCAGGAACATATTTATAAAATACGGTCCTTGTCATATCGGAGCAATATGAATCCTTTACGCAGCCTATATCTAATATTATGCTGTCTCCTTCTTTAACTGTGGAATTATCAGGTTCATGGTGAGGATCTGCAGCATTAGGGCCGTAGGCTATAATAGGGCTGAAGGAAAATCCATCGGCACCAAGCTTTTCATATATATCAGATAAAATACCTGACATCTTTTTTTCTGAAAGCTTATCAGGAATTGACTTTATAAGCTTTTTCATTGCCTTATCATTAATTTCAGAGGCTTTTCTCATTAAATTCTTTTCTTCTTCATCTTTGCACATTCTTAATCTATCTAATATAAAAGAGCTATTAATAAAATTGTTATTTGAAGTTAATTCCATAAGCCTTAAAAGAAATCTTGAAGGCCAGTTTTTATCTATTCCAATTGTTTTATTAGAATCTATGTATTTTGAAAGTATTTCAACAGGATCCTGTATATCATTAAATCTTATTATTTCAACACCTAAATCTTCATTTACAGGGAATAGTTCATTTATAAAAAGTTTTGGGGTTTCATTAGAGGAGATAAAAAGTACAAGCATTCTCTCTCCAGGATGAATCCATTTTTTAGTTAAATAAAAAATAGAGGCAGGGTCTGAAACTAAAATTTGATGTATGTTTCTATTATCCATTTCTTTTAATACTGCATTAAGCCTTTCTTTTACCAATATTATCAGCTCCTTTGTAAAAACTTATATAAATTATATCATACAAAAAGTGTTATTAACAATTATTGGATTGATAATTTAGGTTATGGTTTATTATTTTTTAGAAAAAGGCTAATAAGGATATTTAGTATCAATGAATGTAATATAAAAATCAATTTTATAATTATAAGGCTAATATAAAAAATAAAGCCTCTTAATTTTGAGGCTTTATCCGAATATACCGACAGTCTGAAAAAATGGAGCAAAATCTTTTTCTTTCCATTTTAAAGACGTTTGAACATATCCTAATGAATCTGCGTTATATCTTCCCGCAATTCTTTGCATTGCGTAAAGATCAAAGATTCCATCCCTGTCAAAGTCAACAGGGTACAGCCCTCCAAGGGGATTTACCCATCCTTCAATTGGCTCTTTTAATTTTCCCTTAGAATCATATATTTCTGACAAATATTCTTTCCCTTTATATTTTATATCTATAGTATATTTTTGAGAGTTACTGCCTATAACGATTACCTGATAAAAGTCGAGGTATGTCACTTTATAATTATATTTTTTGTTAAACTCTTCATAATCGAATATTTTTATAAACGTATTATTAATGAAAGAATAAATATAATAGTATGCAAGCCCACCGCTTCCCCCTGAATCTATACTAATTAATATGTCATTTCTATTATTATCTGTGAAATTTCCTAAAAATATTGTTGGATTATAACCGGAATTTTGTTTTGGCATGATAGTATGAAATTTATTAGTTCTGCCATCTTGAATAATTAAAGTTATATTACCAATATAATTACTATTATCATCAAAAATTTTTTGCCCTAAAAGAAAGACATTATCTTCAATAAGGTCTCCATTTATATCCCCTTGCTTAAAATCAATTACATATATTTTATCGGAGAAAGAATTGTTTAATCTATAGGGAGATAAAGAATACATAGGCAGCCTCCATGAAATCATTTATTATATGATATGTTTAAACATAAAGAAGTGTGAATTTATTAATATGTTATACAACATGTCCGAGTGTGTCGATATATGAAAAAAAGAAAGAAAGGAAGAAATAAAAAGAAAATAATATATAATATTAAATAATTAGGGATCTAAAGATTTATAGATAAATAAAGTGATGATATTATATAAAAGTCGCTGCAATGCGGCGGCAACAAAAAATAAAAAAAGTTGTTGACATAATAAAAAGCTGATGCTAAAATAACAAGTGCTGTCGCTAAGAAACAGCAAACTAAAAGCTAAAAAATAGAAATAAAAAATATGTTGACAATGAAGAAATGACATGATATGATAATTGAGCGCCTTGATGAGAGGCAAGTTTGAACCTTGAAAATTGAACAGTGGATAAGCGAACGTACCGAGAAGTAATTCAAATAAAACAGGATTAAAATGTGGATACCACATTGAAATAAGATTTTATCTTAAGAGTTTGATCCTGGCTCAGGACGAACGCTGGCGGCGTGCCTAACACATGCAAGTCGAGCGGAGGCAGCACTTAACACTGAGTGCTCAGATGTGAATATAGTTTAAAGTAAGCCAGCGTCAAGCACGCGCAAGCGGGCTTTACGCTAAAAAGGATAACACATACTGAGTATTGAGTGTTAAGGGCTGCCTTAGCGGCGGACGGGTGAGTAACACGTGGGTAACCTGCCTCAAGGAGGGGGATAACACTAAGAAATTGGTGCTAATACCGCATAAAGCTAATGCTTCGCATGAGGCGTTAGCCAAAGGAGTAATCCGCCTTGGGATGGGCCCGCGGCCCATTAGCTAGTTGGTGAGGTAACGGCTCACCAAGGCGACGATGGGTAGCCGACCTGAGAGGGTGATCGGCCACATTGGGACTGAGACACGGCCCAGACTCCTACGGGAGGCAGCAGTGGGGAATATTGCACAATGGGGGAAACCCTGATGCAGCAACGCCGCGTGAGCGAAGAAGGCCTTCGGGTTGTAAAGCTCTGTCTTCCCTGACGATAATGACGGTAAGGGAGGAGGAAGCCACGGCTAACTACGTGCCAGCAGCCGCGGTAATACGTAGGTGGCGAGCGTTGTCCGGAATTACTGGGCGTAAAGGGTGCGTAGGCGGTTCTCTAAGTGGGATGTGAAATCCATGGGCTTAACCCATGAACTGCATTCCAAACTGGAGAGCTAGAGTGCAGGAGAGGAAAGCGGAATTCCCAGTGTAGCGGTGAAATGCGTAGATATTGGGAGGAACACCAGTGGCGAAGGCGGTTTTCTGGACTGTAACTGACGCTGAGGCACGAAAGCGTGGGGAGCAAACAGGATTAGATACCCTGGTAGTCCACGCTGTAAACGATGGGTACTAGGTGTGGGAGGCGTAGCCTTCCGTGCCGCAGTTAACACATTAAGTACCCCGCCTGGGAAGTACGATCGCAAGATTAAAACTCAAAGGAATTGACGGGGGCCCGCACAAGCAGCGGAGCATGTGGTTTAATTCGAAGCAACGCGAAGAACCTTACCAGGGCTTGACATCTACCGAATCCTGTAGAGATACGGGAGTGCCCCTTTGGGGAACGGTAAGACAGGTGGTGCATGGTTGTCGTCAGCTCGTGTCGTGAGATGTTGGGTTAAGTCCCGCAACGAGCGCAACCCTTGCCTTTAGTTGCCAGCACTTCGGGTGGGCACTCTAAAGGGACTGCTAGGGTTAACCTAGAGGAAGGTGGGGATGACGTCAAATCATCATGCCCTTTATGCCCTGGGCTACACACGTGCTACAATGGCCGGTACAAAGAGCAGCGATGCCGTGAGGCGGAGCAAATCTTTAAAACCGGTCCCAGTTCAGATTGTAGGCTGCAACTCGCCTACATGAAGCCGGAGTTGCTAGTAATCGCGGATCAGCATGCCGCGGTGAATACGTTCCCGGGCCTTGTACACACCGCCCGTCACACCATGAGAGTCGGCAACACCCGAAGTCAGTGGGCTAACCCGAAAGGGAGGCAGCTGCCGAAGGTGGGGTTGATGATTGGGGTGAAGTCGTAACAAGGTAGCCGTAGGAGAACCTGCGGCTGGATCACCTCCTTTCTATGGGGAAAATGCCTAAACGGCATTTTCCGGGCAGCTTAGCCGATATATCGGCGGTAAAAGCTGCACCGGGACCGTTAGGTTTAAAAGCCTAAATGGCTTTTATGGGGAAATTTGACCACAAGAGGAATACCTCGCAGGCTAAATTTCCCCGGGGAAGTAACTTTAATAGTTAACTTTTCTGTAAGAGCATTTGAGGCTTTATAGCGTATCGCTAATCCACTGTTTGATTTTGAAGATTCAAATATCGAAATGATATTTGTCTTCAGATAGTTCTTTGAAAACTGCACAGCAAAAACAATCGCGAGAAAAATAAAGGTCAAGCTAATAAGGGCGCACGGTGGATGCCCTGGCATTAGGAGCTGAAGAAGGACGTGATAAGCTGCGATAAGCTGCGGGTAGCCGCAAATAGGCTGTGATCCGCAGATTTCCGAATGGGGGAACCCACATAGCTAACGCTATGTATCATATACTGAATCAATAGGTATATGAAGGCACACCTGGGGAACTGAAACATCTAAGTACCCAGAGGAAAAGAAAGAATAATCGATTTCCTAAGTAGCGGCGAGCGAAAGGGAAGGAGCCCAAACCAATTCCTTCGGGGATTGGGGTTGAGGAGGCAGCATAAAGGGAGCAGAGGTTTAATCGAAGAGGTCTGGAAAGGCCCGCCACAGAAGGTAACAGCCCTGTAGGTGAAAAGCTAAAGCTTTCGCTGTCATCCAGAGTACCACGGGACACGTGAAACCCTGTGGGAAGCAGGGAGGACCACCTCCCAAGGCTAAATACTACCTAATGACCGATAGCGCATAGTACCGTGAGGGAAAGGTGAAAAGAACCCCGGGAGGGGAGTGAAATAGAACCTGAAACCGTGTGCCTACAAGCAGTCGGAGCACGTTAAAGTGTGACGGCGTGCTTTTTGTAGAACGAGCCAGCGAGTTACGGTATGCAGCGAGGTTAAGGACTTAAGGTCCGGAGCCGTAGGGAAACCGAGTCTGAATAGGGCGTAAAGTTGTATGCTGTAGACCCGAAACCGGGTGACCTATCCATGGACAGGGTGAAGGTGAGGTAAAACTTACTGGAGGCCCGAACCACGTTGGTGTTGAAAAACCATGGGATGAGCTGTGGATAGCGGAGAAATTCCAATCGAACTCGGAGATAGCTGGTTCTCCCCGAAATAGCTTTAGGGCTAGCCTTAAGGTAAGATATACGGAGGTAGAGCACTGAATGGGCTAGGGGCCATCAAGGTTACCGAACCCTATCAAACTCCGAATGCCGTAATATTATCCTTAGGAGTCAGACTACGAGTGATAAGATCCGTAGTCAAGAGGGAAACAGCCCAGACCATCAGCTAAGGTCCCAAAGTGCATGTTAAGTGGAAAAGGATGTGGGATCTCTAAGACAACCAGGATGTTGGCTTAGAAGCAGCCATTCATTCAAAGAGTGCGTAATAGCTCACTGGTCGAGAGGTTCTGCGCCGAAGATGTCCGGGGCTCAAACATGCCACCGAAGCTATGGATCCGCAAGGATGGTAGGGGAGCGTTGTATGCGGAGCGAAGCATAACCGAAAGGATATGTGGACTGCATACAAGTGAGAATGCTGGCATAAGTAGCGAGAAATAGGTGAGAATCCTATTCGTCGAAAGCCTAAGGTTTCCTCAGGAAGGTTCGTCCGCTGAGGGTTAGTCGGGACCTAAGCCGAGGCCGAAAGGCGTAGGTGATGGACAATCGGTTGATATTCCGATACCACCATAGACCGTTATTAGAGATGGGGTGACGCAGGAGGATAGGCTGAGCGCATTTTTGGCTAAGTGCGTCCAAGGGCTGAGTCAGACTTTCAAGGCAAATCCGGGAAGTTAATGACAGGGCTTGATGGGGAGCCCGTAAGGGTGAAGCAGCTGATTTCACACTGCCAAGAAAAGCCTCTATCGAGGGATGTGGTGCCCGTACCGCAAACCGACACAGGTAGGTGAGGAGAGAATCCTAAGACGAGCGAGAGAACCCTTGTTAAGGAACTCGGCAAATTGACCCCGTAACTTCGGGAGAAGGGGTGCTCTAGAGATAGAGCCGCAGAGAATAGGCCCAGGCAACTGTTTAGCAAAAACACAGGTCTCTGCTAAATCGCAAGATGATGTATAGGGGCTGACGCCTGCCCGGTGCTGGAAGGTTAAGGGGAAAGGTTAGGACCCACCCACAAAAACTTTGTTTTTGTGGGGACCCGGGTGCGAAGCTTTGAACCGAAGCCCCAGTAAACGGCGGCCGTAACTATAACGGTCCTAAGGTAGCGAAATTCCTTGTCGGGTAAGTTCCGACCCGCACGAATGGCGTAATGACCTGGGCACTGTCTCAACAAGGGACTCGGCGAAATTGTAGTACCGGTGAAGATGCCGGTTACCCGCGATTGGACGGAAAGACCCCGTAGAGCTTTACTGTAGCTTAGCATTGAGTTTCGGTATTGTCTGTACAGGATAGGTGGGAGACAGAGAAGGCAGGGCGTCAGCTTTGCTGGAGTCGACCTTGGGATACCACCCTGATGATACTGAAGCTCTAACCGGAGGCTTTGAATCAAGTCACGGGACATTGTTAGGTGGGCAGTTTGACTGGGGCGGTCGCCTCCTAAAGAGTAACGGAGGTGCCCAAAGGTTCCCTCAGTGCGGTTGGAAATCGCGCGGAGAGTGCAAAGGCAGAAGGGAGCTTCACTGTGAGAGAGACATCTCGAGCAGGGACGAAAGTCGGGCTTAGTGATCCGGTGGTACCGAGTGGAAGGGCCATCGCTCAACGGATAAAAGCTACCTCGGGGATAACAGGCTGATCTCCCCCAAGAGTCCACATCGACGGGGAGGTTTGGCACCTCGATGTCGGCTCGTCGCATCCTGGGGCTGAAGTAGGTCCCAAGGGTTGGGCTGTTCGCCCATTAAAGCGGCACGCGAGCTGGGTTCAGAACGTCGTGAGACAGTTCGGTCCCTATCCGTCGCGGGCGTAGGAAATTTGAGAGGAGCTGTCCTTAGTACGAGAGGACCGGGATGGACGAACCTCTGGTGCACCAGTTGTTCCACCAGGAGCACAGCTGGGTAGCCATGTTCGGAAGGGATAAGCGCTGAAGGCATCTAAGCGCGAAGCCCACCTCAAGATGAGATTTCCCACCGTAAGGGTAAGACCCCTTGAAGAACACAAGGTTGATAGGCCAAAGGTGTAAGCGCCGTGAGGCGTTCAGCTGATTGGTACTAATAGGTCGAGGGCTTGATCAATAATTTGCTGTGCAGTTTTGAAAAAACTACATTAAGTAGTTGAGATTTTTAATATTTTACGACGAAGCATTATGATTTATTCGTATTAGTTCTTGCCGAGTCTGACGCAGAAAATTTTAGAACTTTTGCTTGTTTGAGAGAAGCGAGTTTGCAAAAGTTCTTAATTTTCAAGGAAGCGAGGCTTAGAACTAAAGAAGAAATCATATAGCAAGGAGAAAAATATTAAAAATAATATCTGGTGGTTAGGCATCTGGGGTAACACCCGTTCCCATTCCGAACACGAAGGTTAAGCCCGGGTGCGCCGATGATACTAAGCTGGAGACGGCTTGGAAAAGTAGGTGTCTGCCAGATTGTTTATACATGGCCCCTTGGTCAAGTGGTTAAGACATCGCCCTTTCACGGCGGTAACAGGGGTTCGAATCCCCTAGGGGTCACCAGAAAATCTGTTACTATATAGTAGCAGATTTTTTTTGTATTTTTGCAAATTATCTAATTTGCAGGTGCTTCTATAAAAGTTTTTAGGCATGAAAAGGTGCAGTTGAAGAAATGCTCTCTATATGCAGCTATGCTGAATATAAAGGAGAGGTTGTAGAACTAACAGATAAAATTAAGAAAAAAGTTATAGAAATGGTAAAAAAATTAAACAGCGAAGGTATGAGGGTTATTGCTGTGGCACAGAAAAACGATATACCCGATGAAAATATTTTCAGTGTTGCAGATGAAAGCAATATGGTTCTTATGGGTTATATAGGATTTTTAGATCCTGCAAAACCATCCGCCGCAAGTGCAATAAAAGCTTTATTTGATAATGGTGTTGATGTAAAAATTTTAACAGGAGATAATGATGCTGTAACTTTAAAGATATGTGAGGATGTGGGACTTAAGGTTAAAAGAGTGCTTTTAGGCAGTGACATTGATAATATGAGCGATGAACAGTTAAAGGATATTGTAGATGATACAAACGTATTTGCAAAGCTCTCTCCTATTCAAAAATCGAGAATAATTAAGGTGCTTCAAGGGAAAGGTCATACAGTTGGATTTATGGGGGATGGCATTAATGATGCAGCAGCACTTAAAACAGCTGATGTTGGAATATCTGTAGATACTGCTGTGGATATAGCAAAGGAATCAGCGGATATAATACTTCTTGAGAAAGATCTTATGGTACTTGAAGAGGGTATAATTGAAGGAAGAAAAGTATTTGGAAACATTATAAAGTATGTTAAGATGACAGCAAGTTCAAATTTTGGTAATGTATTTAGTGTATTAGCTGCCAGTGCATTTTTACCATTCCTTCCAATGCTTCCAATCCATCTTTTGATACAAAATTTATTCTATGATATATCACAGGTATCTATTCCATGGGACACTATGGATAGCGATTATTTATCAAAACCAAGGAAATGGAATGCAGATGATATTGGAAGATTTATGATTTTTATAGGACCTATAAGTTCAATATTTGATATTATAACTTATTTGGTAATGTGGTTTGTATTTAAGGCTAATAATGCAGCAGCTCAATCACTTTTCCAGTCAGGCTGGTTTGTAGAAGGCCTTTTATCACAGACACTGATTGTTCATATGATTAGAACTAAAAAGATACCTTTTATACAAAGCAGAGCAGCAGCTCCAGTGCTTTTATTAACAGGTGCTATTATGTTAGCAGGAATATGTATTCCCTTTACACCATTTGGAGCATCTGTTGGACTTTCGGCATTACCCCTTTCATATTTTCCTTATCTTATAGGTATTTTGCTTTCTTACTGCGTTTTAACTCAGTTTATAAAAACTCTTTATATTAAGAAATTTAAGAGATGGTTATAAAATAGAAAATCTTGTATTATGTATATAGCAATATGAAAAAGTTTAATATAGAATGGTATTATAATGAAAGGAGGGGTTTTATGCCTTATGCCCATGAAGTAGATTATAAGATTTATGGCGATGACATGCAGTTTGTTGAGGTAGAGCTTGATGAAGGTGAGAGCGTAGTCGCTGAAGCTGGAGCTTTTATGATGATGACAGATGGTATAAAGATGGAGACAATATTTGGGGACGGTTCTTCAAGAGATAGCAATGATAGTGGATTTATGGGAAAATTATTTAATGCAGGCAAAAGAATACTAACAGGGGAGAGCCTTTTTATGACCATGTTTACTAACGCAGGTTATGGAAAGCAGAAAGTAGCCTTTGCTGCACCTTACCCAGGAAAGATAATACCAATTGATCTTAGAGAATACAATGGAAAATTAATTTGTCAAAAGGATGCCTTTTTGTGTGCTGCAAAGGGTGTTTCAATATCAATTGAGTTTGTTAAAAGGCTTGGGGCTGGTTTCTTTGGAGGAGAAGGTTTTATAATGCAAAGGCTTGAAGGTGATGGCAAGGCATTTTTACATGCAGGAGGTACCATAATAAAAAAGGAGCTGTCTGCTGGTGAAAGGTTAAGAGTGGATACAGGGTGCCTCGTTGCTATGACAGGAAATGTTGATTATAATATAGAGTATGTTGGGAATATTAAAACGGCATTCTTTGGAGGAGAAGGACTATTTTATGCTACTTTAAGAGGTCCTGGGACAGTATGGGTACAATCACTTCCTTTTAGCAGGCTCGCTGATAGAATATATCATGCAGCACCCCATACAGGGGGAAGCCGCAAGGATGAGGGAAATGTTTTTAATATGTTTGGAGGAATAGGAAATCTATTTGACGGAGATTAATTTTTGGTTCTATGTCAATAGTTGGGGTGGGCATTTTATTCAAATGCCTGCCCTTGCTAATTTTCAAGAAGTTTTAACGAATTAAAGAAAGTGAATCAAAAATTCTCTAAAAATGGGCATAACAAAAAGACCAAACTAATGTTGGTTTTTGAAAAATAGAGTACAGTAATCAATTACTTGCAACAATGCAGAATTCTATTTCTAAACCTGTTAAAATTTCTGAACCCAAACGCATTTCTTTTAATAACTTTAATCTTGTTGTTAAAACCTTCAACACATCCATTCGTATAAGGAACATCAAAGGAATTAACTATTTCCTTAAACCACCTGCTTAAAGTTTCTGCACATGAAATATATTCTTTTATACCGCTTTTTCTTGCTATCTCAATCCATTCCTTTAGTAATATTTTTGCTTCAGAAGCAGACCTTGCATCTGAAATTTTGTAAAAGGATTCCTTAAGGTAATGGGCATGTCTTAATTCATCATTGTATAAAAGCATAATTTCAAGTTGTCTCTTAGAGTCTTCATCTAAGGAATCTTTTCTAGCAAGAATGAGTTTTCGACTTTTTTTGTAATATCGCCTTAGTTTCTTATCCATATTCTTTTGAATGCGCTTTCTAACGTTTTCTATAGCCCAGGTGTTGTAGCGCATAAAGTGGAACTTATCTATGATGATAGTTGCATTTTTAAAGTATGTTTTAGCAATGTCAGCATATTGACTCCACATATCAATAACTACATATTTTACCTTATCCCTGTTTTTAAAATTTCTAAAGTAATCCGAAAGGATATGAAATCGTCTATCTTTAATAATATCAATTACTTTATGATTAACAGGATCAACTAATATACAGTGATATTTTGAGCCACCAGAATTACCTTTAAATTCATCAATAGATATAACTTCAGGCAAAGAATACGCAGTATAACTAACAGTATCAAAAATGCGTTTTACAGTATGGGTGGAAACATTGGCTTTTAAGGAAACATGCTTCATGCTATTAACATTAGATAGTTCGTTAATTATGAAGAAAGATAAGCGGTTTGTCATTCTATGATAGCGTGGAAGAAAATCTAGCTTTTCATAAAAGCGCTTACCGCATTCTGAGCATACTAATCTCCTTTTTCTAAGAATGATAAAAGTTTTTTTAAACTGAATGGGTACATCTTTAATTCTTTGTTTTCTGTAATCATGAACTTTAGATGTAGTATAGCCACAAACTGGACAAACATGTGGTTTCTTTTTAGTTTCAACAAATATCTCAATAAAATCATCTTTATTAACAACGTTTTTTACAAAAACATCTTTTAAGTTTAGTAAATTGTTGATAAAATTATACTTAAGCACTTTATTGGATGCCTCCTTTCTAAAATTTTGTTTTGGTTAATTTTATTTTAGCAAAGTTGGCATCTGAATAAAGTGCTTTTTTCTATTTAAATAAAAATGTTGAGGTTTACCACCCCAACATTTATTATAGAACCTAATTTTTAAAGGCTGTTTAACCTATATAGGTTAGGTGGCCTTTTTATTGTGCGTGACTTGGAGACAATTTTTAGGGACAGTTCTTTTATATATTTAAGTATAGTTTTGAAGTGATTTTTCGATGTATGTTTAAAAAATAATCATGAATATTTGCTGTATAAAAATTTTATTACTAATTTCAGATTTGCCACTTGTAAATTTAATGTGGCTGGATTAAAATATATTTAGATATTTAGACAAACATCTAAATATATTGTGGAGAGGTGTTTATATGATAACAATACAAAATTTATCAAAAAGTTATGGAAAAAATAAAGTAAAAGCTCTTGATGGCATTAATCTTGAAGTTAAAAAAGGAGAGATATTTGGATTTTTAGGGCCTAACGGTGCAGGTAAAACAACAACTATAAAACTTATTACTGGTATATTAAAGATGGATGAAGGAAATATTTTTGTAAATGGAATGAGTATAAAGGATAATCCAATTGAAGTTAAAAAGCAAATAGGTTTTGTTCCTGATAATCCTGAAATTTTTAATAGGCTAACAGGAATTGAATATTTGAATTTTATTGCAGATGTTTATGAAATGGGAAAAGAGGAAAGAAAAACTAATATTTTAAAGCTTGCGAAGGAATTTGAAATAGAGGGTGTTTTAGAGGAAAGTATAGGCAGCTACTCCCATGGTATGAAACAAAAGCTTGTTTTAATAGGAGCATTGATGCATAATCCTCCCCTTTGGATTCTTGATGAACCAATGGTAGGTCTTGATCCTAAAGCAGCTTTTACACTAAAAAATATGATGAGAGAACATGCGGATAAAGGTAATACAGTTTTCTTTTCAACCCATGTCCTTGATGTTGCAGAAAAAATTTGTGATAGAATTGGCATTATAAAGGGAGGGAAAATAATTATTGTTGGTACAGTAGAAGAGCTTAAGAATAAAAAGCATGAGGAATCTCTTGAAAAATTGTTTTTGGAGTTGATAGAAAATGAGTAAAGCTTTAAGCCTTGCTAAAATATATATAAGTTCAACTTATGGAATAAAAAGATTTTTTAGAAATTTAAAATATAATAAGAAGGATGCATTAAAATCTGTAGGGTTATTTTTTCTTATATTGTTTTCACTATCAAGCTTTTTTGGAATAATGTTATATTCTTATATAAGAATGTATGATTTTTTAGAAAAAATAGACCAACAGGGATTAATAGTAACTATATCAATAATTTTTGCAAGTTTTTTCACTTTTATATTAGGCATGATAACAGTTATAACAGGATACTTTATGAATCAGGAAGGAGATATCATACTTTCTCTGCCTTTAAGAAAAAGGGATATACTGCTTGCAAAATATATAAACTCATATGTAACTGAGCTTATTGCATCTGCTGTTGTTATGGGAATAGGACTTGGAGTATATGGCGTAAAATCTAATGAAGGAATTTTATTTTACTTTACATTAGTTGTAACATCTCTTTTAGTTCCTATAATTCCTTTAGCCTTATGCTATTTTATAGTTATTCCTTTGATGAAGATAGGCAATCTAACTAAAAAGAAGGATTTACTTATGATATTGAGTGGATTGCTGGTTCTTCCCTTTGCAATAGGATACCAATATTTAATTAATAAAGTTCTTGTTAATAATAATCCACAGTATTTAATAGAATTTCTTACAAAACAAAATGGGCTTATTGATGTTTTTGGAAGAGTTTATTATCCTTCAATATTATTAAGCAAAGGAATTTTAGGATATGATACCTCTCAGGGAATATTATACATCATTGCTTTTTTCATTTTATCGTTAGCTTTAGTGTATCTACTTTTGATTTCAATGTCTAAAATATATTACAGCAGTATAATAGGGGGCAATGAAATAAATAAAAAATATAATAAACTAAATAAAAACGAAAATAATAAAATGTTTAAAAGCAGAGGCATTATAAGTACACTTCTTTTAAGAGAAATAAAGCTTATGAACAGGGAACCAATATATTTATTAAATGGGCCTCTTGTTATATTTCTACTTCCTGTAATGATGTATTTTGTATTATTTTTTAATAGAGAGAGTATGAAAGAAATAACGGTATTGCTTTCTAATAAAGATATAGTAAAACATATTGGTATATATGGCGGGATAATAATCCTGTTTTTGGGAATTTCAACCTCAATAACATCAACATGCATATCAAGGGAGGGAAAAGGTTTTTACTTTTTAAAGTCCCTTCCTATAAAAGCAGAACAGCTTATTTTAGCTAAACTTCTTCACGGGGCTATATTTGGAGGAATAGGTGGCATTATGGTATGCAGTTTAATGGCGTATTTTAAAATACCAATTATAAGCATAATTATTGCCTTTTTAATTGGTAATATTCTTCTTTTTGATTTTTATATTATTGGCATAATCATAGATTTAAAATGGCCGAAACTTAATTGGGATAGCCCTCAAAAAGCCATGAAACAGAATATAAATCCAGTTATACCTATATTGCTTTCAATGGGGGTTATGGGTGTATCTTTTGCCGTAATAAGTAAAATCAAAGTTTCCTCAAGTGTGTTAGAAATGGTTTATATGGGCATTTCAGGCATAATATTAATTGTTCTATATATCTATTTAAAAAGGAATATAAATGATATGATTGATAATATAGTATAAAAATGTATTTTATGGTATAATATTAATGTGAGTATATAAAATATGAGGAGCATGATTTATGAATAATTTAATTTGATACCTTCAAAACTAAAATTTTTTAAATTAAGACCTTGAATAAAGGTCTATTTGTTATGGCTTTGGAGGTGTCAAATTTGAATAAGAGAAACGTGTACCTGATGTATTTAATTATATTTTTACAGGGTTTTGTATTTTATGGTCCTGTTGCAGTTATTTACAGACAAAGAAGAGGGCTTGCAGTATCAAGTATTTTTATAATAGAATCTATATCTTGGATACTTATGATTATACTTGAAATTCCATGGGGATATTTTGCCGATAGATTTGGCTATAAAAAGACACTTGTTATTTCTAACATATTATTTTTTATTTCAAAGATTGTATTCTACAAAGCACATTCATTTAATATGTTCCTTTTGGAGAGGATTTTAATGGCTTTTTCACTTTCAGGGATATCAGGTTGTGATATAGCTCTTTTATACTCTTCAATAAATGAAAAGGAAAGTGAAAAGGTATTTGGCAGATATAGTGCTCTATCTAATGCAGGGCTGTTTTTAGCTTCAATCATATCATCAATTTTAGTTAAGTATTCATTAGATAGTACTGCACTTTTAACATCTGTTTTTTATGGAATTGCATCAATTCTTACTTTCTTTTTAACTGAAGTTGAGGTTAAGAATAAGAATAGGATAAATATTAAATTATGTATTGATTTTGTTAAATCAAGTAAAAATATAATATTATTAATATTTGCGGTAAGCCTTATAAATGAGGTTGTTCAGGCTGTTGCAGTATTTTTATATCAGATTAAGCTTATTAACTGTGGGTTTAATATAGTTTATTTTGGATTGCTTACAGCTTTTTTACAGCTTGTTAGGATAAGTTCTGCCAAAACACATGTTTTAAGTTCAAAATTTGGACAAAATAAAAGTCTAATGATATTTTTTATAATAATAACATTATCATGTTTGGCTTTTTTAACGCTAAAAAACATTCCTATAATTATAATTGCTCTTGCATTGATGTGCAGCAGCAGTGCGATGATATCACCAATTATTCTTGACATTGAAAATAAAAGTATATCAATACAGGATAGAGCAACTGTACTTTCAATCTATGCAATGTGTGGTGATATTTTAAGTTCAGCTGTAAATGTTGTAATTGGCAAGGTTTCAGACATATCAATAGAAGCATCTTTTACTTTTTGTATTATAATCTGCTTTTTTGCGTTAATCTTGCTATGTTTAAATTTTAAGGGACAGTTCTTTAATAAATATAGTTAGAACATAAGGGACGGTTCTTTTATTTAAAATGAGTATTTGGGGTAACTACCAACAACATAAGTGTTAACATTAAGGATGAAAACAAAATATATGGTTGGTTATCACAAATCAATTTTTAAAATATACAAATATAAATTAAATAAGTGTTTTCAGAGTAGCTCTTTTGTTTAATATATATTATGTTAGATTTAAAATATTTTCTTAGATGAAAAAAGGGACAGTTCTTTTTTATTTATAAGATAGGAATTAAATTTAAAAAAATAACAAAATAATTAAAAAGCCATAGATGTGAATTGAAGTTATTTTAGTTTTAAACTTTTTGAATTGATATTTAAGCAAATTGTTTTAAAGTTTATGCCTTGTCCAAATTTTTTATAAGTATATTGAAATGCATTTTTGATAAGAAAATAATAGATTTATGAAGCTTTTTAATTTAAAAGCAAAGCGTATTATAAATACATAAATTTTAATAATCGTTTAAAGCATAAAGCTTAACTATTTGATACATTTATCAAATCATGTATTATATTTTGATATTTTTTATTGCTTTTTATAACGTTAAATCCAAAGCTACAAAGATTGCTTGCCTGGGATATGGTGATGTTTCCTGCAAGAGCACATATTTCTTTGTAACTCATGTTGCATAATGAGCGCATAAGAAGTATAGCAACCCCTCTAAACTCCTTTGTCCCTTTTTTCCCTTTTATATGAAATATATCAGGGGTTACACTTCCACAATAATTTGCTACAAATTGAAGCACTGCTTTAGGTGAAAGGTTTCTTACAAGAATCTTTCTTTCGCTTCTATATTGAGAACCGTCGTTTTCAAATTCAACAATAGCCTTCATCTTTTTATCGTTGCACTTTTCAACGAACTTTACATAAAGTTCCCTTGCCTTTTTAATATCGCTACTGAACTGGCTTAAAACAAAATAGGTATCAAGAATACCATATATATCTTTTCTTAGCCCAAGGTATATTCCAAGGCTGCTATATGGATAGTCTTCGATATTTTCTTTGTAATTCTTTATATCGGTTGGATTTTTGTGTATATAGCCAGAGAGGGTAACGAGGTAGACATCGTTATCTACGATTATGCTTTTAAACCTGTCAGCAAAAACATGCCCTCTTCGTTCGTACTTTTTGTTGTAATACTGGGCATAGCGCTGGTTTATTCCATGCATAAACCTTGAAACATCAGCACCGTTTGCATCAATAAGAAAGTGGGCATGAGTATCCATAAGACAGTAGGCGTATACTTTAAATATGAAAATATCTTTATAGTGCCTTATAATGTCTAATAAAGTATCTTTATCTTCATTATTTTTAAAAAGAATAGTATCTCCAACGCTTCTAATCATTATGTGATATATACTATCCTTACTTTTTATTCTTGCAGTTCTGGGCATAAAAGATTACCTCCAAATATACTTTTACGTTTAGTATTTCCAAACATGGAATGTTTATGCATTGAAACAAAAAAGAAAGAAAAAAACTGTCTTATATTTATTTACATTCAATAAAAATAAAAAAGGATGCTTAAATTAATGGCATCCTTAAATATACCTAAAAAAGAACCGTCCCTAAAACCTAAACAAAAACCTACATTGATGGCATTCCTTTTATTATTCCCGGATTAATCATTCCAAAAATCATAGCTATGTGTGCTACAATAAGGAATCCTCCGACGAGCATAAAATGGATTTTTATTTTTTCTTCGAAAGACTTGCTTTTAAATATAATTCCAAGTTCTAAAAGAGCAATTGGAAGTAGGAAAAGTACACCACTTAGATAAAAACCAACTGCAACTACATCAACCCATGTATTCCATCCTCCAGTTTTTGTAAGAGGAATAACTGCATTAAACATTAGATAAATAAATATTCCTGTGAAATAGAAGCCATCAAATATTCCTACATACTTGTTTATTGTTTTTGAAATACCTTCTTTTGCCTTGCTAAATATGTTTAAAAATTCTGTTATAGTTAGTGTTTCTGCACATATAACAGGTATAGCCATAAATATTAAAAGATTCCATGGCTGATTTTCAGATAGCAAAGACATATAGTGAGTCATTTCCATATCTATTCCTCCTTAATTTCAATTTCAATGTGGATTATAAAATATTTTTATGAAGATTTTATGAAGGTATATAAACTTTTACAATTAAATGAAAAACTATGCAAATATAAATTAAAATTATATTTGTAAATTATAGAAATAGAGATGGTTCTTTTCAAAGTTAGTTGGGGAGTAATATTATGCTTAAATTTAAATTGAAATTAGATAAAAATATGTAGGTGAATTTTATTATTTCAAATTTGAGAGGATACAAGAAAAACCATGTTGCCAATTATATCATTATCATAAAATTTTTATTCTATATTTTTATTTTTAATTTTGATATTTATGGATTAATACTTGTAGTTAAAATAGCTACATTGTTATTTAAAAAACTGTTTTTCATATCCTAAATTTCTTGACTTATATTAGGTGATCTTAGATATTAGATAGTTACTTTAAAAAAGAGCCGTCCCATAAGTACCATAAGTACATACTTAAAAAGATAATAGAACTGTCCCTATTTACTATTTACCTTTAGCACTTGTACCGTTGAGAGGTGCTTATCATAAAAAATAATGAATTATAAAGAACCGTCCCTTATTATAACCTATTATCTATTACTTTGTATAGGCATATCTTAAAAAGAACCGTCCCACAAGCACCACAAGCACAAGTACCACAAGTATACAAGTATACACATAAGTATATTTTTTCTTTAAATAAATAAGTTTACTGACATAAAAATTTGGTATAATATTAATAAAAAAGATAGGAGAAGATTTAATGGAAACTATTTTAATGACTGATTCATGTTCTGATTTACCTTTTGAATATGTTGAAAAAAACGGAATAATACCAATAGGGCTTACATGCCATTTTAAGGGTAAGGATTATATCGATGATTTTGGTAAAACACTAAGCTATAAGGAATTTTATGAAGAAGTCAGAAAAGGAGAGATGCCCACAACATCTCAAGTTAATACCTACAGGTTCGAAGAAGTATTTAAAAAATTTACAGATGAAGGGAAATCCATAATATATATTGGTTTTTCTTCAGCTTTAAGCGGTACCGTTGGTAGTGCCCTATCAGCAAAAAATCATATAATGGATCAAAATAAAAATGCTGATATTACTGTTATTGACAGTAAGTGTGCTTCTTTAGGAGAAGGGCTTTTGGTTTATTATGCAAATGAGATGTTAAAGAAGGGATACAAAAAGGATGAAGTTGTAAAATGGGTTGAGGATAATAAGCTTAAAATAAATCATTATTTTACTGTTGAGGATTTAGGGCATCTAAGAAGAGGAGGAAGGGTTTCAGGCTTTGCGGCTGCTCTTGGAACTATACTTGATATTAAGCCGGTGCTCCATGTGGATAGAGAGGGAAGGCTTATTCCAATAGGAAAGGTTAAGGGAAGGAAAAAATCCCTGAAATTTTTAGCAGATAGTTTAAAGGAAAGGATAATAAACCCTAAAGATCAGGTAATTACAATAAGCCACGGTGACTGTCTTGAGGATGCTTTATATGTTAAAGAATTGATTTTAAACGATTTTGAGGTTAAAGATTTCATAATTAATAATGTTGGACCTGTTATAGGTTCCCATTCTGGCCCTGGAACTGTTGCACTGTTTTTTATGGGACACGAAAGATAAACATAAAAGGCAGGTATGTTATATATCTGCCTTAATATATTTTACTATTTTTAACACATTATTGCATATATTATCAAGGTTTTTATAAAGCGATGGGCTTAGTCTATTAGTAAAATCAATATTTTCTACCTCTATTCCTATAAAGTTACCCTTTATGTTATATATTAAAAGGTAGTGGAGTAAGCTTAAACTATGTGAAAAAAAGAAATTCTTACTTTGGTATAAGGAATCTAATGGCAATAACGTAATACTTCCTTTTTCAATATTAAAATGTGTTGAATCAAGGAGTATAATAAAATCTTCTTTATCTATAAAATCAAGGCAAAAGTCAAAGTCGGTCTCTCCAATAATAACTTCAATATTCATGTCTTTTAGCTTTTCTTTTATTTTATCGGCAACTATTAGTGCAATACCATCATCCCCCATTAGTTTATTTCCTATTGCTATTAATTTTGTGCTCATAAAATATCAATTATAAAATCAATAGGATTTTTATCTTTTACTGCTACATGGGTTGCACAGGATATACAAGGATCAAAGGAGCGAACGATTCTTCCTATTTCAACAGGAGATGATAAGTCGCTAATAAATGTTCCAATAAGAGCACTTTCAACGGGTCCTTTTGTACCATTTTCACTTCTGCTTGAAAGATTCCAAGTGGAAGGGGTTATAATATCGTACTTTTCAATTTTTTTGTCTTTTATTGAAATATAATGGGCAAGGCTCCCACGGGTTGTATCAGTAAGTCCAGCCCCGATGGCACTATCTGGTATTTCATATATATCTTGATCAGATGGCAGAATTTCTATCATATTAAGCATATTTTCAACTATATCTATAATCTTTTCAGCCTCAAGAGCTCTTGCAACAATTCTGTCCATTGTAGATACTCCTCTTTTATATATTCCTGATAGATACATTCTTGAAAGAGGTCCTGTTTCCATAGGATAGCCCTTGTATCGAGGGGCTTTAACAAAACTGTAAGCATCTTTTTTATTAAGGTTAGTGTCTGGAGGACTTTCAAAGGGAACGCTTTCACTTTGAGTTTCATACCAAGAATAAAAAACATTTTCAGTTATATTGCTCTTTTCAAAGGGATATTTCATTCCATTTATTAAAACAGAGGGTTTAACGTAGAATATGGATTTATCATCAAAGTCAAATAATCCGTAGGTTAAAAGGTTCTTGCAGCCAATACCAATGTTAAAATAATCGCTGTAATATTGAGATATTATATATACATCTTCAAGCATTTTTGTATTTACAAAGTCTTTAATTGATTTTAAAAGGGACTGTAGCTTTATAATTTTTGCAGAATCAATATTACAGGTAACTCCTCCAACAAAAATTCCGTGGTTGTGAGGAGCTTTTCCCCCAAGTACAGATATCATCTCATGGGCTGCCCTGCTAAAGGTTAAGGATTCTATATAGTTTTTATTTATCCTATAGCTTAAATTTTCAGGCAGCCTGTAGTCATTATTTGAATAACTGCTTCCTATAATATCAGGTCCTTTAACATAATCAGGGATTACAAACTGATAAAAATGTCTTATGTGGTTTTGAATGAATTCACATCCATGAATTATATTTCTTAAAAGATTACTATTTAAGTTTGGAGTAATTTTTAATGCATCTTCAAGGCAAAGTGTTGATGCCATAGAATGAGCCGTTGAGCATATCCCGCATATTCTTTCAGTAAAATATATGGCATCGAGGGGAGAACGCCCAAGAAGCATTTTCTCAAATCCCCTATATAAAACTCCGCTGCTTTTAGCATCAACTATCTCACTGTTTTCAATTTTAACTTCTATTTCAAGAAAACCGCTAATCCTTGTTATAGGATTTATATAAATTATATTACTCATAATACCCTCCTAATACCTTACAAAAGGTTCCATTCCATCAGGAAAATTCTCCTGAGTACATCCAATGCAGGGAGTATTATCACCAATAGGCCAGTTTACATACTGATTCCATTTTCTAATTGGACAGTCCGCCTTTGTAACTGGCCCCCTGCAGCCAAGCTTAAACATACATTCAGGATCCCCAAGCTTTTGTGCAAATATTCCTTTATTAAAAAATGAACGCCTTGTACAGCCATCATGTATTGTTAAAGAATAAAACATAAGAGGTCTGTTTTTTTCATCAAGAAGTGGCATTCCAAAGGATATAAGATGGGCAATTGTTCCTGTAACCCAGTCAGGATGGGCAGGACAGCCTGGTATTCTAATTACGGTTTTGTCATTAAGGTAATCAAAGGTACTAATAGATTCAGATGGATTGGGAGATGCTGAAGATATTCCTCCAAAGGATGAACAAGTTCCAACTGCTAATATATATTTAGCCTTATCAGCTGCCATTCTTACAGCCTTTGCAGTTGTAATTATCTCTCCCTTATATCTTGCAAATACACTATAAAGGCCGCCATCTTTAAGGGATATAGCGCCTTCAACAACAAGAATAAATTCCGTATTTATAGCCTTTAAAAATTCTTCAAAGGCTCTCTCACCCTGAGAAGGGGACAGACTATTATCATATTTTAAATTAACCATTTCTTTCAATAGAAAATAAAGCCCAGGATTTTCCCCGTTAAGAAGTGATATTATATTGCCTGAACATCCTGTAGCCTCAAGCCATATTAAATTTAATTTAGGAACATTGTTTTGCTTAATATAATTAATGGATTGATTTATAAGTGTCATTGCTGTTTGAGATTTAGATTCTATTATAGGACAGTTCTTAAATTTACTCACATCTTATCCTCCTAAAAATTTTTACATAATGAGGGACAGTTCTTCATAATGAGGGACAGTTCTTTATTATTCACTTTTATTTCTACTCAAATCAAACTTTTAACAGGTCATGACTAATCAATAGCCACAACTATGGAATGAAAAAGTTTTAGGTTTGTCAAAGGCAACAGCAGGGACGGTTAATTATTATATTAAATAATAGATAAAATATTTTATGCATGTACCCCTAATTTTGCAGATATTGTGTATAAAATAAGTAACCGTCCCTTGGCTTGTACTTTTTTCCTTTTTGTAAATGGACATTTTCACACTAACCGTCCCTTGGCTTGTATCCTCTCTTCTCCATCTCTGGTGCCAGGCACCAAGGATGGAGAAAACTTTTTCACACTAACGTACCTACAACTGGAAGATTTTTTAATTTAGATAAGTCTCCCTTATGGCACTTTTCAAACTGAGAAGTAAGATCAGCTCCAGCTAATGCTCCAAAGTGGGTTCCTCCTCCCCAAACTGGGGAATTACTAACATCATAAACGATTCCACCTACTGCAATATATGCAGGGTTTCCCAATGAGCCGTCATATTTTGAAAGCTCTTCAATTGTAAATTCCCTTTGTCTAATATCCCATTTTAATATATTAAGAAGATTGTCTATTTCGTAAAGTATTCTATTTTCAAGCTGCTGTCTTTTTAATGGACACTGTGTATAAAGGAGCATATTCCTTAGACTAAAAATATTTTTATAGCATTTTTCAACATTCTCTATTAAAGTTTCTTTATCCATAAAAACCTCCCAAATATTATTCCTTACATTATATGCTTTTTAAATGTTAAATATAAGAATATAGAGATAATAATAGGTCAAAATATAAAAGTATATAAAACATGCTGCAATAGTTATGAAATCTTAGATTTTATAAACATTTTATATTGCATTTTTGTAATTTGTTCCATAAGCATTTATGACAATAAATTAATTGAAATATTCAAAAATCTAATATATAATCTCATCTTTGACAGTTGCGCGAAGCAAAAAGCCTGTAGAACCATTGAATATCAAGGGCTCTCAGACTTTTATACTTTTCAAAAAAGTGAACAATGTTTTTTATTTTTTCGTGTCTTTAAAAATTTTCTTCATTTGTTTCATATTAATTATTTGATAATCCGTTCTAAAGCCAAATTTGTCATGTAAATCATCTGTAAAATCAGTCCTTGTATATATTGGAATATAGCCCTCATTCTTAATCTCATAAAAATTCATTTCTCTAAGTCCTGATATAATATCGCTACACGTATATTTTTCTGAAAGCTTTTTTTCTAATAGCCTATATATCATCAGGGAAATGAAACAAGTTGTAAAATGCGCTTTTATTCTATCATCTCTTCTTAAATATACTGGTCTTGCCTTAAACTCTGATTTCATAATACGGAAGGACTCTTCTATTTCCCAACGCCTTCTATTAATTTTTATAATTGCGGCAGCATCATCACTTATATTTGTACATACTGCGTAAAAACCATCATACATTGCCTCTTGTGCTATTAAATCAGCATTAATGCTGTATAATTCTTTTTCAGCTACTTCACCGTCAGGTGTGCAGTGAGTCTTTGAAATAAAGCGTTTGTAATCATTAGCATTACATTTCTTCAATTTTGTAGGATTGGTATCAATAACCTCTTGAGCTCTCTCTATTTGGTTACCTCTTATAGTTCTTTGATAGTTTCTATATTTCAAGGAAAATGTTACAATAAGTTTTTGTTCAAGCCCGTCTTCTTTTATCCAGCGTTCCTTATAAAAAATTTTATTAATATCTGTTTCTTCGTCAATTTCGTTTAAATTATATACTTTGTCTGAATCGCTAAG
This sequence comes from Caloramator sp. E03, assembly GCF_006016075.1. Taxonomy (NCBI): domain Bacteria; kingdom Bacillati; phylum Bacillota; class Clostridia; order Eubacteriales; family Clostridiaceae; genus Caloramator; species Caloramator sp. E03. The sequence goes on from NZ_CP040093.1 coordinate 2,272,513, forward strand.
ATGCCATCCTTTGGGGTCTAACGCCCATTCTTTTAAATGTGATTTTAATTTTTTAATAGATTGTGTAGTAATAAAAGCTCGATTTTGTATATTATTAAATTTTCTGTTTGCTGTAGATGCAAGCCCTGCATCTGTACAAATGATAAATTTTGAAAGCCCAAATTCGGATATAATTTTTTGCTCTAAAGGTTTTAAAGTTACTTGTTCATTAGTATTACCTTTGTTTATACAAAATGCAAGGGGGATGCCGTCTCCATCCATGAAAAGTCCCATTTGAACAATTGGATTGGGTCTATGTTCCTTCGATACTCCATACTGTTTTAATCCTTCTTCCTGTTCAATTTCAAAGAAATAGTTGGTGCAGTCATAATAGAGAACTCCTTTATTACGATTGCAAACTTTAAGACTGTTCTTGTATAATTCTGACTGAATAAAATCTGTTTCTTGTGAAATCACTTCTAAAGCTCTATAAATATGCTGAAGCTCAAAATCAGGCTGCTCAATAAATTTTTTTGATAGTTCGTATGTAGCAAGCTTAGATGATGGATAAATAATTCTTGCATAAATTAATCTTGATAGTATTGAATTTAGATTAAAATTAAATTTATGTTTATCCGAAATATTTTTACAGATATTTTGCAGCCCAAGCTCGTTATATATTTTTTGTAAAAACAAGTAACTACCATTAAAAGTATGCTGTTCGTCCTTGTTAATTTGTTTAACAGGCGAGTATTTTACTAATATTTCTCTTTTCTCTTCTTTTTCTTTTCTATTTAACTCTTCAACGTACCTCTTCCCCCATTCTATAGGGTCTTGTCCGTTTAGTTTTTTTAAAAGTTCATCATAAGTGCCAAGCTTCTCAACTACTTTTGATGTACGCTTGCCTTTTTCATAAACAGATTTAACTACATATAAGGATGCTGCATTTTTTGATTTAACAATTTGTAATCTCATTTTTTCACATCTCTTCATATATTTATATCTATATTATAACACATTGTTACACATTGTGCACTATAAAAATTTAAAATTTGACAAAAAAATAAGCCTATATCAAGGCTTTAAGGCACTTTTTTTGTCTTGCAACTGTCAAAGACCCGCGTAAAGTATTCTATTTTCAAGCTGCTGTCTTTTTAATGGACACTGTGTATAAAGGAGCATATTCCTTAGACTAAAAATATTTTTATAGCATTTTTCAACATTCTCTATTAAAGTTTCTTTATCCATAAAAACCTCCCAAATATTATTCCTTACATTATATGCTTTTTAAATGTTAAATATAAGAATATAGAGATAATAATAGGTCAAAATATAAAAGTATATAAAACATGCTGCAATAGTTATGAAATCTTAGATTTTATAAACATTTTATATTGCATTTTTGTAATTTGTTCCATAAGCATTTATGACAATAAATTAATTGAAATATTCAAAAATCTAATATATAATAAATATCTATAAATATGTATATTGTATAATAAATATGCAAAAATCTATATGAAGTATATAACAATTAAGGAGTGGTGTGCTTGATTAAAAAATTCAAGAGGGTTCTTGTTGCAAACAGAGGAGAAATTGCAATAAGAATATTCAGAGCTTGTCATGAACTTGGCATAAGAACAGTTGCAATATACTCTAATGAAGATAAATGTGCTCTTTTTAGAACAAAGGCTGATGAATCATATCTTATAGGACAAAACAAGGGGCCTATTGAGGCCTACCTTAGCATAGATGAGATAATAAACCTTGCAATAAAAAAAGGCGTTGATGCTATACACCCAGGCTATGGTTTTTTATCTGAAAATCCTGAATTTGCAAGAAAATGTGAAGAAGCAGGAATAGAATTTATAGGACCTACCGCTGATATGATGGATAAACTTGGGGATAAGATAAAGTGTAAATTAGTTGCAAAAGCTGCAGGGGTTCCTACAATTCCAGGCGTTGAAAAGCCTATAACATCAGAGGAAAAAGCCATAGAATTTGCAAGACAGTGTGGATACCCTGTAATGCTAAAGGCTGCAGCTGGCGGTGGAGGCAGGGGTATGAGAATTGTAAGGAGTGAGGATGAGCTTATTAATGCTTTTAATAGTGCAAGAAGTGAGGCAAAAAAAGCCTTTGGAATTGATGATATATTTATTGAAAAATACCTTGAGGGGCCAAAACATATAGAAGTACAGATTCTTGGAGATAAATATGGAAACATAGTACATCTATATGAGAGGGACTGCTCGATACAAAGAAGGCACCAAAAGCTAATAGAATATACGCCTGCCTTTTCACTTCCTAAGGAAAAGAGGGATGAAATATGCTCTGATGCATTAAAAATTGCAAAAGCTGTTGGCTATAGAAGTGCTGGTACGCTAGAATTTCTTGTTGACAAATACGGAAATCACTACTTTATTGAAATGAACCCAAGAATACAGGTTGAGCATACAGTAACTGAGATGGTAACAGGAATAGATATAGTTCAGAGCCAGATATTAATAGCTCAGGGTTATCCTTTACATTCAAAAGAAATAGGAATAGCATCTCAAGAGGACATAAAAGTTAATGGATATTCAATACAATGCAGAATTACAACAGAGGATCCTTCAAACAGCTTTGCACCTGATACAGGTAAAATAGATGTATATAGAACTGGCTCCGGATTCGGAATAAGGCTTGATGGAGGAAACGGTTTTACAGGCTCTATTATAACCCCATATTATGACAGCCTTCTTGTAAAGATAATATCCCACTCAAGAACCTTTGAGGATGCAGTAAGAAAGGCAGTACGTTCAATTAAGGAGACGACTATTAGTGGGGTTAAAACTAATTCGGCCTTTTTAATAAATGTACTGACCCATGAAAAGTTCTTAAAAGGTGATTGCGATACTTCCTTTATCTCTCAAAACCCACAGCTCCTTGATGTAAGACCAAGAGAAGATAAAGAACTTAAAATATTAAAATTTATTGGGGATAAAGTTGTAAATGAAACAAAAGGTGTTAAAAAAGAATTTGATGTTCCGGTAGTTCCAAATGTTGAAAGGCCTCAAAATCAAATAGGCACTAAGCAGATACTCGATGAAAAAGGTCCAATGGGCGTTGTTGAATGGATAAAATCTCAAAATAAGCTTTTATTAACTGATACAACTATGAGGGACGCCCATCAGTCCCTTATGGCAACAAGGCTAAGAACAGTAGATATGCTAAAAATAGCAAAGGCAACTTCAGTCCTTGCAGGAGATCTTTTCTCTCTTGAGATGTGGGGCGGTGCTACTTTTGATGTTTCCTACAGATTTTTAAAAGAGTCGCCTTGGGAGAGGCTCGAAAAGCTAAGAGCAAAGATTCCAAATATATTATTCCAAATGCTTCTTAGAGGTTCAAATGCAGTAGGATACAAAAACTACCCAGATAACGTTATAAGGGAATTTGTAAAAGAATCTGCAAGAAGTGGGATAGACGTATTTAGAATATTTGATTCATTAAACTGGCTAAAAGGTATGGAAGTAGCTTTAGACGAGGTTTTAAAAACAGGTAAAATAGCTGAAGTTTGTATGTGTTATACTGGGGATATACTTGATGAAAAAAGAGATAAGTATACATTGGAATATTATATAAAGATGGCAAAGGAAATAGAGAAGATGGGTGCCCATATACTTGGAATAAAGGATATGGCAGCACTTTTAAAGCCCCATGCAGCATATAAACTAATTAAAGCTCTTAAAGAAGAAATTTCAATACCAATACATCTTCACACTCACGATACAAGTGGTAATGGAGTTGCAACGGTGCTTTTAGCTGCTGAGGCAGGAGTTGATATTGCTGATTGTGCATTTAACAGCATGTCAGGCCTTACAAGTCAGCCTGCACTAAACTCAATAGTTGCAGCTTTAAAAAATACAAAGAGAGATACAGGAATAAATCTTGATGATATACAAGTTATATGCGACTACTGGAATGATGTAAGGCCTGTATATATGCAATTTGAATCAGGGCTTAAATCCTCAGCTGCAGAAATATATAAATATGAAATACCAGGGGGTCAGTATTCTAATTTAAAACCTCAGGTTGAAAGCTTTGGCCTTGGACACAAATTCCATGAAATTAAGGAAATGTATAAAAAGGTTAATGACATGCTTGGAGATATTGTAAAGGTTACCCCATCATCTAAAGTTGTAGGAGATCTTGCAATATTTATGGTAAAAAATGATCTAACTCCTGAAAATATATGTGAAAAAGCAAAGGATATGGCCTTTCCAGATTCAGTTGTTGATTATTTTAAAGGAATGATGGGTCAGCCGCAATGGGGATTTCCAAAGGAGCTTCAAGAGATTGTTTTAAAGGGTGAAAAGCCAATAACTTGCAGGCCTGGAGAACTTTTAGAGCCTGAAGATTTTGATAAAATAAAAAATCTTCTAAAAGAGAAGTTTAACATAGAGCCTACAATGAAGGATGCTTTAAGCTATGCTCTATATCCTAAAGTTTTTGAGGAGTATTTAAAATATGTAAGAGAATTTGGGGATTTGAGCAGAATTGGGAGCGATATATTCTTCCATGGGCTCTATGAAGGAGAAACCTGTGAGGTTGAAATAGCAGAAGGTAAAGTTTTGGTTATAAAGCTTCTTGAGATTGGAAAAATTGATAGTGAAGGATTAAGAACAGTTGCTTTTGAGGTGAATGGAAACAGAAGAGAGATAAAGATTAAGGATAAGGCAATAAGTGCTAAAAGTGAAATTAAAACTGTAGAGATGGCAGATCCTGAAAATAAGTTTGAAATAGGAGCAAGTATCCCAGGAACAGTTTTAAAGCTTCTTGTGAAAGAAGGAGAAGATGTTAAAAAGAACCAGACAATCATGGTGATTGAAGCTATGAAGATGGAAACAAACATTACAGCTCCCTTTGATGCAAAAATTGAAAGTATAAAGGTAAAAGAAGGGCAGCAGGTTAGAACAGGTGAATTATTAGTAGTATTAAAATAGGGTATGAATTTTCATACCCTATTTTAATTTTAGAAAAAAAGGAAAGTATTTCTTGACTTTAAAACATCGTTTGTTATAAAATAAACATAGTGGATTCACTGAATGCATTCAGTAAAAATAAATAGATACAGGAGGTATGGACATGGCGTATAAATATAAGAAATTATTTGAATCAGTAAAGATTGGATCTATTGAAATAAAGAACCGCTTTGCGATGGCGCCAATGGGTCCTTTAGGATTAGCTGATGCTGAAGGTGGTTTTAACCAAAGAGGTATAGAATATTATACAGCCCGTGCACGTGGAGGTACCGGACTTATTATTACAGGCGTTACTTTTGTTGATAATGAAATTGAGCAGCACGGAATGCCAAATGTTCCTTGTTCTACTCATAATCCAGTTCACTTCGTTAGAACAAGCAGAGAATTGACTGAAAGGGTTCATGCTTATGATTCTAAAATTTTTCTACAGATGAGTGGTGGATTTGGAAGAGTAACAATACCTACAAATTTAGGAGAATATCCACCTGTAGCACCTTCCCCTATTCCTCATCGTTGGCTTGATAAAACTTGCAGAGAATTAACAAAAGAAGAAATACGCACTATTGTTAAAAAATTCGGCGATGGAGCTTATAATGCAAAAAGAGCTGGGTTTGATGGTGTTGAAATCCATGCAGTTCATGAAGGATATTTAATAGACCAGTTTGCAATATCATTTTTTAATCACCGTACAGATGAATATGGTGGATCTTTAGAAAACAGATTAAGATTTGCGAAAGAAATTGTTGAAGAAATTAAATCAAGATGTGGAAAAGACTTCCCTGTAATTTTAAGATATAGCCCAAAGAGCTTTATTAAAGATTGGAGAAAAGGAGCTTTACCAGGGGAAGAGTTTGAAGAGAAAGGAAGAGATATTCCTGAGGGAATTGAGGCAGCAAAATTACTTGTATCCTATGGATATGATGCTTTAGATGTTGATGTAGGAAGCTATGATTCATGGTGGTGGAGCCATCCCCCAATGTATCAAAAGAAAGGTCTTTACATTCCTTATGCAAAAATAATAAAAGAAGTAGTTGATGTGCCTGTATTATGTGCTGGAAGGATGGACAACCCTGATTTAGCTTTAGATGCTGTTGAAAGTGGAGCTTGTGATATTATTAGTCTTGGACGTCCATTATTAGCTGATCCTGATTATGTGAATAAGCTTCGCTCAGGTAAAATTGCAGATATACGCCCATGCTTATCATGCCAGGAAGGATGCATGGGAAGAATACAGGAGTATTCAGCTCTAAACTGTGCTGTAAATCCAGCAGCATGTAGAGAAAAAGATGCAGAACTTACAATAGCATTAAATAAGAAAAAAGTACTTATTGTAGGTGGAGGAGTAGCTGGCTGCGAAGCTGCAAGAGTTTTAGCTTTAAGAGGACATGAACCTGTGATATATGAAAAGAGCAGCTGTTTAGGTGGAAATCTAATACCAGGAGGAGCTCCAGATTTTAAAGAAGATGATATAGCCTTAATTGCTTGGTATGAACATACTCTAAAGGAATTAAATGTAGAAGTAAAATATAATGTCGAAGTTACACCAGAAATCGTTAGAGAAGCTAATGCAGATGTAGTTATTATTGCTACAGGCTCAAAACCAAAGGTTCTTGATTTGGGATGTAATGACAAGGTATTCCAAGCTGCAGATGTATTAACTATGAAGGCTGATCCAGGAAATGATGTAATTGTTGTTGGTGGAGGATTAGTTGGTTGCGAACTTGCATTGTGGCTTGCACAAAATAAAAAGAATGTTACTATAGTTGAATTACAGGATAAACTTTTAGCTGTAAATGGGCCTTTATGTCATGCTAACTCAGATATGTTAAAAGAATTGATACCATTTAATGGTATTAAAGTATTGACTTCATCTAAGGTTATAGAAGCAACCCCAAATGGTGCAGTTGTAGATGTAAATGGAAATAAGCAGGAAATAAAGGCGGATAGCATTGTACTAGCTGTTGGATATGATTCAGAAAACACGTTATACAATGAACTTAAATATGAGATAGAAAAGATTTATCTAATTGGAGATGCTCGAAAAGTTGCAAACATAATGTATGCAATCTGGGATGCTTATGAAGTTGCAGCTAATATATAAAATTTAATTAAAAGCTTTTATCCCTTAAATTAAACATAGTATATAATGCTTTGTTTAATTTAAGGGTTTTTTGTAGAAATATTGAATAACATAAACAAGTTTAGTATAATGTTTCTGTTAAATTTTTTGAAGGTTAGGGAGAGTCGATTTATGAAGAAAAAGACTAGTCGTGCTAAGCAAGCAGAGATTACAAAGAACAAAATCTATAACTGCGGAGTAAAGCTTATTCGTAAGCACGGCTTTGACAATGTAACGGTAGAGGAGATTGCAAAACAAGCAGGGGTTTCTGTCGGGACATACTATTATTATTTTGAGTCTAAATTTGAGCTTTTTAGTGAAATATATAAAAGAGCAGATGATTATTTCTTAAAAGAAGTAGCTGATAAATTTGAATCGAAAGACTGTAAAGGAAAGATATTAGAGTTTTTTGATAAGTATGCTGAATATAACTGTTTAGATGGAATAGATATGATAAAAAAACTTTATACTTCTGATAATAAAATGTTTATTACAAAAGGACGTGCTATGCAAAGAATTCTTGAGAAGATTATCGATGAAGGGCAGCGTAATGGAGAGATTATAAATTCAGAATCACCGGCAGAGATAACTAGAATGCTTTTTATTGTTGCAAGAGGTGTTGTATACAATTGGTGCCTTAATGATGGTGCAATCGATTTGAAAGATGAAATGAGAAAAATAATTGCTGCAATGTTAAATGGATTGTGTAATAGCAAGATAGATATGTAGTAGAAATAAAAATATAACTGTGATTAAAATTAGGTTATTGACAAGCATTTATATTTTCAATAAAATTAATATATATTAAATGAATCTTATCACACGACTGGCGGAAGTGGAGTTTACCACAGGGAGTGTGATTTGTATAGTGCCGACCGCCTGGGCAAAACCAGGCGGTTTTGTGTTTTTTTGACGTATTAGTAGAAATTGAAGGAGGTTATTGATATGTTTGAAAAAGAATGGAGAGATTTTAAAGAAGGAACATGGAAAAATGAAATTGATGTTAGAAATTTTATTCAGTGCAATTTTACTCCATACTATGGTGATGAATCTTTCCTTGAAAAACCTTCACAAAAAACCCTAAAGCTTTGGGACAAATGTAAAGCTCTTTTAAAGGAAGAACTTGAAAATGGGGGAGTTTTAGATATTGATACAGAAAGAATAAGTGGAATTACGTCATATCCTTCAGGATATATTGATAAAGAGCTTGAGACAATATATGGTCTTCAGGCTGATAAACCTCTAAAGAGGATTGTAAACCCTTACGGTGGAATTAGAATGGCAAAACAGGCTGTAAGTGCTTATGGGTTTAGTCTTAATCCTAATGTTGAAGAAATTTTTACAAAGTATAGAAAGACGCATAATCAAGGAGTATTTGATGTTTATACCGATGATATAAAAAAAGCTAGAAAAAATGGTGTTATAACAGGGCTTCCGGATGCTTACGGGAGAGGAAGAATAATAGGAGATTACAGAAGAGTTGCACTTTACGGAGTAGACTTTTTAATAGAAAAGAAGCTGCAGGATTATCAGAAACTTAATGAAATAAATGAGGAAACTATAAGGCTTAGGGAAGAGGTATGTGAACAAATAAAAGCATTAAATGAACTTAAAGAAATGGCAGAAGAATATGGATTTGATATATCAAAACCAGCTAAAAATGCAATAGAGGCTGTTCAGTGGCTATACTTTGCATATCTGTCTGCAATAAAAGAGCAAAACGGTGCTGCAATGTCCCTTGGAAGAACAAGTACTTTCCTTGATATATATATTGAAAGGGATTTAAAAGAGGGAACGATAGATGAAAAAATGGCTCAGGAGATAATAGACCAGTTTATCATAAAGCTTCGACTTGCAAGGGAGCTTAGGACACCTGAATATAATGAGCTTTTTGCAGGAGATCCCCTTTGGATTACAGAATCTATAGGAGGAGTTGGAGAAGATAAAAGACCTCTTGTTACAAAAACAAGTTTTAGATATCTTCACTCACTTATAAACCTTGGACCAGCTCCAGAGCCGAATCTAACTGTTTTATGGTCTGAGGATCTTCCAGAAAACTTTAAAAAGTACTGTAGTAAGATATCTGTTGAAACAAGCTCAATTCAATATGAAAACGATGATTTAATGAGACCTTATCATGGGGATGATTATGGCATTGCATGTTGTGTTTCAGCTATGACACTTGGAAAGCAGATGCAGTTTTTTGGGGCAAGATGCAACATTGCAAAAACCCTTCTTCTTGCTTTAAATGAGGGAAAGGATGAAATGAGTGGTACCCTCATAGTACCTGGTATAGAGCCTTTAAATGATGAAGTCCTCGATTATGAAAAAGTGATGAATAATTTTAATAAAGTACTTGATTGGGTAACAAAAGTTTATGTAGACGCTATGAATATAATTCATTATATGCATGATAAATATGCCTATGAAAGAATAATGATGGCACTTCATGATACTAATGTTGAGAGGCTTATGGCCTTTGGAATTGCTGGTCTTTCTGTTGCTGCAGATTCATTAAGTGCAATAAAATATGTAAAGGTAAAACCTGTTAGAGACGAAAGAGGAATAGCATATAACTTTATAATTGATGGCCAATATCCATGCTATGGAAATGATGACGACCGTGCTGATGAAATTGCAGTTGCTATTACAAAACTTTTTTATGAAAAAATAAGCAGATTTAAGCTGTACAGAGGAGCAATTCCTACTCTTTCAATACTTACTATAACCTCCAACGTTGTATATGGCAAAAAAACTGGTGCAACACCTGATGGAAGAGCTGCAAAAACTCCCTTTGCACCTGGTGCAAATCCTATGGCAGGAAGAGATAAAAAAGGAGTTTTAGCATTTTTAAATTCAGTTTCAAAAATATCTTATGATACTTGCAGGGACGGTATTTCCTGCACATTAAATTTAATACCAGAAGGGTTAGGAAAAGAATATAACGATAGAATAAATAACTTAAAGGCTATTTTAGATGGTTATTTTTACAATAAAGGGCATCATCTTAATGTAAATGTGATATCAAGAGAAACTTTATTGGATGCTATGGAGAATCCTTTAAAGTATCCCCAGCTTACAATAAGAGTTTCAGGATATGCAGTTAATTTTAATAGATTGACTGAAGAACAGAAAAAGGAAGTTATAGGGAGAACATTTCATAATAATATGTAGGTGATAGAATGAGAGCTTGTATACACTCAATTGAGACTTTTGGAACATTAGATGGTCCAGGGATTAGGAATGTTATATTTTTTCAGGGCTGTCCATTAAGGTGTCTTTACTGCCACAATCCTGACACAAGATTTATAAAGGAGCCTAACTACAATTTAAAGGAGCTTTTGGATTTTGTAGTTAAATATAAGCCCTATTTTAAAGCTTCAAACGGTGGGGTTACTGCAAGTGGAGGAGAACCTACAATGCAGGCAGGATTTTTGACTGAATTTTTTAAGGCTTGTAAAGAAAATGATATAAATACAGCCCTTGATACTTGCGGATATGTTGATATAGATACAGCTAAATTGATAATTCCATATACTGATATTGTACTTTTAGATATTAAGCATCTTGATGAAAATATATGTATAAAGCTTACAGGTAAAACAAATAAGAAGGCTTTAGAGCTTTTGGAATATTTAGAGGAAGAAAAAAAAGATGTTTATTTAAGGCAAGTTCTAATCCCTGAATGGACATCTTCCATTGATTATATAAAAGAACTTGGAAGATTTATTAATAAATATAAATGCATAAAAAAATTAGAGCTATTACCATACCATAAAATAGGTGAAACAAAATGGAATAATATAGGCCTTGAACCTCCTTTTAAAGATGTTCCTCCATTTCCTTATAAAAGAGCTAAGGAATATGCATCTATTTTAAGAGATGAATTTGATTTAAATGTGGTATAAATACATTATTTGATATATTATATATTTGGGAAAACATCTTATTTACAGGGGGAGTAGTTAAATGAAGAAAATTCTTTTAATTGCAACGGGAGGGACAATAGCTTCAGCTATTGGTGCAGAAGGTCTTGCCCCTGCAGTTACAGCAAATAAACTTTTAGAATATGTTGAAGATGTCAAAAGTTATTGTCAGATTGATTCTGTGCAGCTTCTTAATATTGACAGTACTAATATGAAACCAGAATATTGGATAAAAATAGCAAAACATATAGAAGAAAAATATAATAAATATGATGGATTTGTAATAACACATGGGACTGATACTATGGCCTTTACTGCAGCAGCCCTTTCATATATGATACAAAACCTTGATAAACCAGTTGTTATAACAGGAGCCCAAAAGCCTATATCAGCAAAAGAGACTGATGGAATTAAAAATTTAATTGACGCAATAAAATTTTCCTGTGAAGATGTAGGCGGAGTCTTTGTTGTTTTTGATAGGAAGGTTATTTTAGGTACAAGAGCAACAAAACTTAGAACAAGAAGCTATAATGCCTTTGAAAGCATAAATTATCCTTATATTGCATTTATTGAAGATGGAAATATAAAATATAATAAATTAGATATTATAAAAAAATCAGAGGATGGACCTAAATTTATTATTACAATGTGCTCTAATGTTTTTCTTTTAAAGCTAATTCCTGGATTAGAACCACAGATACTCGATTATATAAAGGATAAATATGAAGGATTGATTATTGAAAGTTATGGAAGTGGAGGAATACCTTTTGAGGATGAAAAAAACATGCTTCCAAAATTAAAGGAGCTTGTTGATAAAGGTATTGCAGTTGTAGTTACAACACAGGTTATACTTGAAGGAAGTGATCTTAGCCTATATGAAGTTGGACAAAAAGCTCTTAAAACACCTGTCATACCTGCCTTTGATATGACAAGGGAAGCTGCTGTAGTAAAACTTATGTGGGCTTTAGGTCAGTCAAAGGAATTAAAAAGAGTTAAAGAAATATTTTTAACTCCAATAAAGGATGACTTTATATATTAAGTCGAAAGCAAAAGCTTTCGGCTTAATATATTTTTTATTTTATCCTTACTAATAAATCAAATTCTATTGAATTTATTTTTATATTATCCTTTGAGGCTGTATCTTTCATTCCGTTTATTGAAAACATAATCAATTTTATATTAAGCCTATCAGTTTCAAATATATAGGTCATGTCTGAAAGGTCTATTCTTTCTTTATTTATATATCCGTATTTATTATGAATATTTTTTACAATTGAAGATAAATCCTTTTCAAAAACATTAATATTATCTAAAAATATTTTTATTTTTTGATTATCATAGCTGTATTCTACCTTTAACCTGCTATTTGATTGACTATTGATATTTTTAGGATATCTGAAGCTGAAAAGATAATCATATCCTTTAATATCAACTGGAGTACTTAAATCACCAAGCATATATGAAAAAAAGTCATTTATTTCATTGTTATACCATATATCCATATATTCAAAACCGAATATACTTTTCATGTCAGAGATTTGAAAATTATCTGGTATATATTTTAATTCTTTAAAGGAATGATATCTTTCAAAATAACTTAATATTGAACTTATGTCTTTTTTATCCTCATCTGATATATTAGCTGAAGGTTTTATAGTTTTATTATTTAGCATTTTGTTTTTAATAAGTATGCTTTCAAATCTTTTATTTTGACTTAAAACTGATAATGAATATGAGCTCCATGGACCAATTACTGAGAGTATTGCAATTATTGATAATGTTAATGGTAGAAAAATATTTTTCTTTATTTTTGATATGTTATAGTAGAGCATAACAATAAATACCCAAATTCCAAGGGCTACTACAAAATACCTGTTTTCAGTTATTCCATAAGCTTTTATTCTAATCCCTATTGAAAGAAACATTATGATTATAAGAGGAATAATAATTTTTGTAATATAGAAAATAAAATATTTTACCCAGCTATTTTCATCTTTCAAGGGGAATATAAGAAATATTACTATTGATGTTATAGCAGAGTACCAGAGTACAAGATTTGCAACAATACCTTTTGGCCATTGAAAAGCTATGACTATTTTTATAAAGTATATATAAAGTATTATTGTATATATAGAGATTAAAGGCATTATTATATATAAAAGCAATATCTTAAGTACTTTGGAGTACTCAATAGATAAAATATCTTCATCCTCATTTGGAATCCCTGCAAGAAAATATCCAGGTATAAATATTCCACAAATTAGAAACCACATATAAATATAAATATTAGAATAAACATGTATGCCAAGAAGTTTATCTATTGTAAAAAGTATAGCACCTATTCCAGACTGTAAAACTACAGAATATAACATAGTTACAAAAAATCTTGTTACAAGCTTTATTGTATAAAGCTCAAGGTTTTCCCTGTTATAAAAGAAAGGAGTAATAAGTGCTATAAGATAAAAAGCAAGGTTTAAAGCTATAAAGCGTGTTGTTGATACCATATCAAACTTTTCAAGGCAAAATAGGTAATAGATTATTAAAAAAACTAAAGATACAAAGTATATTAAAAATTTTGCTGACTTTTTTACTTTCTTATATCTTTCAAATAAAAATGTTATTATTAAAGAAACAGGAATTGAAAGTGCAAGTATCATTGCAAACCTTGATAAGGTTTCGTGAAGGTTTGCATTTTCACTCTTTGATATTTCTAATTGAGCTATTAATATAATAGATGTTAAGGTTGAAAGAGTAAGTGTTAATGGAAAACGCCTTATACTCTGTTTGAATGAAATAAGTATTTTCTTAATTTGATTAAATATTTTCATTAAAAATCCTCCAAAGATTAATTTTAAATTATATATTGATTATACCAAAATATTGAAGAATAAACAGGAGGGTAAATTTAGGAAACAACACTTTAAAATGTTTTTACGATGTTGTAATATAGTATTAATATAGTTAAATCAGAGATTGCGAGGATATGTTGATGGGAACAAAAATGCTAAAAATAAAGTTGTATTTTTTATATTATATTTTATTCAGCACATCTGCATGTTTTTATCCATTTATTACATTATATTTTCAAAGTAGGAATATTCCATATTATAAAATAGGTTTTTTATTTGCTATAAACTCCTTTGTAAGTATTATATGCCAGCCTATATGGGGAATAATTAGTGATAGATATTTAGGAAAGAGAAAAACAATTTTTTTTATAATGATTAGCAGTGCTATTTCAATAATATCATTTATATTTATAAAGAGTTTTGAAATGATTTTAATTTCTATTATTATTTTTATGGCTTTTCAAAGCCCTATAGTTCCTATATCAGATGCTTACTGCTATGAAATTATTGATAAAAATAAAGCTATTCAGTATGGGAAAATTAGGCTCATGGGATCAATGGGATATGCTGTTACAGCTTTGATTCTTGGGATTGTTATAAAGAAATCATCAATTGAATCTACTTTTATTTCATATACAATAATTATGATATGTACAATCTTCATGTTAAAAAGTATTAATTTTAAAAGTAAACAAGCTGGTGTACCAATAAATATTAATGATATATCAAAAATCATTAAAAATAAAAAATTCATTTTAATATCATTAGCTGGTATGTTTGCATCTGTTGCAATGGGAGCAAATAGTAGTTATATAAGTGTATTGATACAAAAAACTGGAGGGGATGTTTCAAAACTTGGATTAGTTTGGTTTGTTATTGCAATGAGTGAGTTGCCTCTTTTTTATATAGGCAATAAGATAATGAAAAAGATAGGGATATTGAATTTTTTTATTATAGGCACTACATTTTTTGTAATAAGATTTTTTATTAATTCAATATGTACCTCATATAAAACAGTAATATTAGTACAGCTTATGCAGTCAATAACTTTTCCACTATATCTTTTGTCAACTATTGAGTATGTAATCAAAAATTCAGATTCCAATATGAAAACATCAGCACTTACAGTTTTTTCTGCTTTTACAAATGGACTTGGAGGACTTTTAGGAAATATATTAGGAGGTTATATACTTCAATTAAGTAGTGTATTTGTTTTGTATAAGGTTTTATCTTTAAGTTGCATTATTTCTACAGTAGTAGCCTTGCTATTGAAAAGTTATGAAAGGATTAAGATTAGTTAAAGTAAACCCCATAAAATTGCTTGAATAACATAGTTTTAAGCAGTTTTATGGGGTTATATTTAATATTGGTAAAAATTTTATTACTAAAAAATTGATTTTTGTAATAAAAAAGAATATAATAATATATGAACAATTATTCATATATTTAAATGAGGTGATATAATGGAAACAAAAATTGAAACCTGTTCATGTAATATAATACATGAAGATGTTGTGTGTAAAGTTAAAGAGAAAATGCCAAATGAAGAGACTCTTTATGATTTAGCAGAGTTTTTTAAAGTATTTGGTGATAGTACAAGAATAAAAATAATGTGTGCACTCTTTGAAGAGGAGATGTGTGTTTGTGATATTGCGGCTTTACTTAATATGACTCAATCTGCTGTATCCCATCAATTAAGGGTACTTAAACAATCAAGACTTGTAAAATATAGAAAGGAAGGAAAGGTTGTTTACTATTCACTTGATGATGAACATATTAAGGATATATTTAAAGAAGGATTGGAACATATAAATGAAAGGGGATGAGAAAATGAGGTATGTATTTTATCTTGAGGGGCTTGGATGTGCTAACTGTGCAGCAAAGATGGAAAAATGTATAAAGGCAATAGATGGCGTTGATTTTGCTTTAATAGATTTTGCAAATAAAAAGCTTATAATTGATACTGATGAGAAAAACTATTCACTGGTTTTAAATAGAGCAAAAGAAATAGTAAAAGGAATAGAATCACATGTCAACTTAACAAATTATGATGAAGAAAGAACTATTGAAAAGAAGAGCTTTATAAATTGGAAAGAGAGCTTAAGATATGGTTTAGGTATTTTATTTTTTATTCTTATGTTTTTTGTAAACAAGTATACGATGCGAATTAGCTTTGCTATTTTATCTTATATACTTATAGGAGGGGACATTCTTTTAAAGGCCTTTAATAATATTAAAAAAGGAAGAGTATTTGATGAAAACTTTTTAATGACAATTGCCACAATAGGAGCTTTTTTTATTGGAGAACTTCCTGAGGCAATATCAGTAATGCTTTTTTATAAAATTGGAGAAACCCTTCAGGATATGGCTGTTGATAATTCAAGAAGGTCTATAAATAAGCTTCTTTCTCTTAAAGTTGATTATGCTAACTTGTTAAATGGAACAAATATTTTAAAGGTTAAGCCTGAAGATTTAAATATTGGAGATTTAATATTAATAAAACCTGGTGAGAGAATTCCTGTTGATGGGATAATAGTGGAGGGCAAATCTATTATTGATATGTCATCACTAACAGGTGAATCTATTCCAGTAGCCTGTGATATGAATAGTGAGGTTCTATCAGGGGCTATAAATTTAGAAAGAATGATTAAGGTTAAGGTAACAAAAACTTATGAAAATTCAACAGTTAAAAAAATACTTGATTTAGTAGAAAATTCAGCTTCAAATAAGGCAAAAACAGAGAATTTTATTACAAAATTCGCAGAATATTATACTCCAATAGTTGTGCTTTTAGCTGCAATTATTTCTTTTATACCTCCTATTTTAGGATATGGTTCTATAGCTAAATGGATTTACAGAGGATTAATATTTCTTGTTGTATCTTGCCCTTGTGCCCTTGTTATTTCAATTCCTCTTACCTTTTTTAGTGGAATAGGGCTTGCATCTAAAAAGGGAATACTAATAAAAGGAAGTAATTATATTGAGGCACTTTGCAATGTTAAATCTATTGTTTTTGATAAAACAGGAACCCTTACAAAGGGAAGGTTTAAAGTTGTAGAAATAATAAATAATGAAGGATTTACTAAAGAAGAAGTCCTAAAAAATGCAGCTTATGGTGAAGCTTTTTCAAATCATCCAATTTCTAAGGCAATACTTGATGAGTATAGGGAAGATATAAAGGAAAATTTAATTAAAGAGCATAGAGAATACACTGGTAAAGGCTGTGAAGCTATAGTTGAAGGTAGAAAAGTGTGTGTTGGAAATTCTAAATTCTTAATTAGCAAAGGCATCAATGTTAATAATAGTATAACAGGAACTTTAATTCATGTTGCAATTGATGAAAAATATGCTGGATATATCGTTATAGAAGATGAGATAAAGGAAGATAGTAAAATTTCTATTGATAATATAAAAGATTTGGGAATAAATTTATATATGCTTACAGGAGATAGCAAAAATTCTGCTAATAGAGTTTCAAAAATTCTTGGAATAGATGATGTATATTATGAGCTTTTACCTCAAGATAAGGTTGAAATATTAAAGGATATAAAAAATAAAACAAAGGGAAGCGTAGCCTTTGTTGGAGATGGAATAAATGATGCACCTGTTTTAAGAACATCGGACGTTGGAATTGCTATGGGAGCTTTAGGGCAGGATGCTGCAATTGAAGCTTCAGATGTAGTAATAACAACCGATGAGATTTATAAAGTGTATGAGGCAATAAAACTATCGAAATTAACTAAAAAAATAGTTATGCAAAATATTGTATTTGCTATATCAGTTAAACTGTTAGTACTGATACTTGCTGCTTTTGGAATATCAAATATGTGGGAGGCTGTTTTTGCAGATGTTGGCGTAGCACTGCTTGCTGTTTTAAATTCTACAAGAATTATTGCCTCTAAATAATAGAATTATATATTTTTATATGTATCTCTTAAAAGTATAGCATCGTATTCAAGTATTGGACTTTCACATATAATACACCCTTTAACATTAAAATCTTTAAGAGCCTTTAGGCATTCTATATAATTAAAATCACTTTCTTTAAATGGAAGGTGATTTTTTTCTCCCTTTGGACCATAGTTTATACCTGATAGATGTATGTGCATATCTTCTAATGATTCCTTCCCCAGTTTTTTTTCTATTTTATCAAGTATTTCTGCAAAATCATCATAAGTTTTAAGGCAGCCGTTACCCCTTGCATGAATATGGGAAAAGTCTACGCAAATTTTACAGATTTTAATTTCAAGGGCAAGAGATATAAGCTCATCTAAACTCCCAAATTGAGTAGGTTTCCCTGTTGTTTCAAGCCTGTATTCAATTCCTATATCAGGCAGCTTAAGAAGGTTTTCCTTTATAGTGTTGTATGCTGCATCGCAGGAATCGCTAAGATAAAATCCCGGATGGAAAACAAGACTTTTACCTTCAACTAAAGATAAAGCCTTTGCACCTTTTATAATTCTCTCTAAAGATTGTTCCTGTTTTTCTATTTCATCCGCATTAAGGTTTATAAAATATGAACCGTGGGCTGATAGATAAAAATCGTTTTTAATTTTTTCTTCAAGAATTTCATCTTTATTTTTCATGGTTACATTAACTGATCTAACAAAGGGAAGCTCCATTGCATCAAGTCCTAAAGATTTTAAGTATGCAATTGCAGATTTATAAGTAAATTTTGAAGAACCGTCCCCTAATGGAAGACCTGAAATTCCAAATAATAATCTGTCCATTGTTATACTCCTTTAAAAAGTATTGTTTATTCTTAAGTATACCACATATAAGTAGATATACATATATTATATTAGAAAAAATCAAACTATTACGATGGGTGTGGGAGTATGGAATATGTATTAAGAGTTTTTGAAATGTGGAAGATAAAGCTTATAATTGGTTCATTTATTATGATTTTTTCTCCTTTTAAAGTTTCTATTGTAATACTCTTTGTTCTGATTATTATTGATACGATAACTGCCTGCAGCTATGCAATTAGGATTAGAAAGTTTACAAGTAGAAGGTTTCAAAAGGCAGTTAAAAAAATTGTAGTGTATTTTACAACGGTGTTTGTTGTAAGGCTTCTTGAAGTTGGAGTGGCAACTCTTATTCAAACTAATATTGCAACAAGGCTTATATTAAGCTTTTTAATTTTAACTGAGGCGATAAGTATACTTGAAAATCTAACTTTACTTGGACTTCCTATCCCCAATGTAGTTTTAAAATTAATGCTTGGGAGTTTGAATTTAGACAAATTTGATGATATTTTTGGTAAAGAATTTACTAATAAGACCTATAACAAAGAAATAGATGATATAATACAATATCAGCTTGCTTTTATAAATGATGAAACAATGAGAAAACTACTAAAAATAGAATTTGAAGAATGGAAAAATGTATTAAATCTTATTGATGTTCAGATTACAGATTATAATTCTGAGAATCAAGATTTACTTTTTTATAGGATATCAAGTTTAATAGATGTAACTAAAAAATCAATGCTTGATAAATGGACTGATGAGGATATAAAACAGGATATAATAAATAAATATAAAAATTGCCATGATAAAATAATTCAGACTTTAATTGAGACTATTAAAATGATATGTTATTCAAATGAAAGTATTGAGAAAAAGAAGAAAATAATTACAGAAAATATAATGACGTTTTTATATAAAATTATAACTGATGTACAAAAGGAAGAACAAATTTACAGAATAATGAATCAAAAGGCATGAATTAAGGCAGCTATGTAATTATATAGCTGCCTTATAGATTTTCTTCAATTGCTCTTGCAAGCTGGTCGGGACATGATGTATCTCTAAATCCACATTTTATTCCTTTTAATTTTTTTATAACTTCTTCAGCTTTCATGCCTTCAACAAGACTTTCAATTCCCTGAGCATTTCCATTGCAGCCTCCCAAGAATTTTACGTTTTTAACAATTCCATTATCAATTTCAAAGGTTATTTGTTTTGAACATACTCCATTAGTGATATAGGTTGCCATAAGATTGTCACTCCTTATAAGATATTTTGTTAATAATAACAAATACTAAATATATTTATTTATTCATACAAAGTATATAGTAACATTATTTTCTATTAAATTAAATATATTTTTATGCTATACTATTGAAGAGAATTTTATATAAGGTGATGAATACAATGGAAAAGTTTTTAACGATATTAAAAATTATAATTTCAATTGTTTTAGTATTTATAGTAGGTATATTTATTATAATATTTTATGAAAGTGGAAAGGCAGAAAAGGACTATCAAAGTTCTATTAATTACATGAAATATGGAAATTGGGGAAAAGCTTTAGAACATATACAGTTAATTCCTTTTTATAAGGATGCCAATGATATTTATATTTATGTATATCCTAATAAAATATTTTATGATAAATATTCAAATGATGATGAAGCAATTGAGTCATATAAAAAGGCGATAGCTTTTATAAACTCAAATAAGACAAAACTTAAAAGCTTGCTTAAGGATAATTATACTAAAGATCTTAATGAACTTTTGCTTGTCTTAAATTTTAAAATAAATGAGCTAAATGCAAAAAATCAGGAAAAGGCGGTTAAGGATGATTTTAATAATGCAATAGAGCTTATAAAAAAAGGAAATCTTCAAAGTGCACAAAATAAATTAATGGGTATTAACAGTACATCATTAATTAATAAAAAAGAAGAACTGTTAAATTATATTAATTTGTTAAATGCTATAAAAATTCAAGGAAACAATAAAAAAGATAATAAGCAAATAATAGATTTGATAGCGAAACTAGATCCGAATTATAATGGCGAACTCTCAGAAGATATTAAAAAGGTAGTTCAAGGATATATTGATATTAATAAATGGTCCATGCTTTATGAAAAAAAGAGTATGGAGGCTATAAATATATCTAATGAAGGAGCTGTCCTATCGGCTTCATTAATTAATAATGAGGTTAAGATAGGTTTAACAAGACAAAAAGTTATAAACATTATGGGGAATCCAATTAAGGATAATATTATTAATACAAACAGGTATGGAATCTATGAAGAAATGAGTTTTAGTAATGGAAGAACAATATTTCTTGAAAATAATATAGTTGTTGTAATAAAAGGGTAGACTATGATGTCTACTTTTTTTATTTTTGTTAAAAATGAAATAAATAGGCAAAAAATCAAGGAATATAGATATAGTAAGAAATAATAAATATTATCAACGGAAAATAATTATTGATAAAATAATAAAATTGTTATATTATATACTTGTAAATAAAAAATTAATATATTTAAGGAGGGTTTAATAATGAAAAAATGGGTTTGTGTAATATGTGGATATGTTCATGAAGGTGAGGAAGCACCAGATAAGTGCCCACAATGTGGTGCTCCTAAAGATAAATTTATTGAAAAGAAAGAAGGGGAACTTAAGTGGGCAGATGAACATAGAATTGGAGTTGCAAAGGATATAGATTCAGAGGTTTTAGAAGGCCTTAGGGCAAACTTTTTAGGTGAATGTACAGAAGTAGGTATGTATCTTGCTATGAGTCGCCAAGCAGACAGAGAAGGCTATCCAGAGGTTGCTGAAGCATATAAGAGGATAGCTTTTGAGGAAGCAGAGCATGCAGCTAAATTTGCTGAACTTTTAGGTGAGGTTGTTTTACCAGATACAAAGAAGAATCTTAAGATGAGGGTTGAAGCTGAGTTTGGTGCATGTGATGGTAAAAAGAAACTTGCTACAAGAGCAAAGGAACTTAATTACGATGCTATTCATGATACAGTACATGAAATGTGTAAGGATGAAGCAAGGCATGGAGCAGCATTTAAAGGACTTCTTGAAAGATACTTTAAAGAATAATAAAGAATATATAGTAGAAAACCCATATACTTTTATACTACAGTATATGGGTTTTTAATTTTTGGTTTAATAAAACCTATATGTTGGATAAAATAATATTAGTTATTGTTTGTTGATTCGGAGGTATCCCATGAAGGATAAAAAAGAAATATTTAAAGAGATAGATATTCATCTTTTAATGGATAAAAAACCTTCTGATTATCTCTCAAGGCTGTTTGAAGATGAATTTGTTAGTAAAACTTATCCTTTTACAATGATTAATGATTTAAAGAAGATTGAACAGAATAGAAAATATCATCCTGAAGGGGATGTTTTTACTCATACTCTTATGGTTGTTGATGAAGCGGCAAGTAGAAGGGAAAAGAGCAAAGACCCAAGGGTATTTATGTGGGCAGCATTTTTACATGACATAGGTAAAGCCCCAACTACAAGGGTAACAGAAGGAAGAGTAACATCATATAACCATGAAAAGTTTGGTAGTAAGATGGCTTATGAGTTTTTAAAAGAATTTACTGATGATGATGAATTCATAAAAAAAGTGGTTGCTATGGTAAGATGGCACATGGAAGCATTATATGTAATAAAAAATATGGCCTTTTCAAGTATAGGAGAGATGCTAAAAGAAGTGTCATTAGATGAGATAGCACTTTTAAATCTTTGTGATAGAATTGGAAGAGGAGATATGAGCGATGAAAAAGTCAGGGATGAAATGAAAGGTATTAAAATGTTTGTTGAAAAGTGCAAAGAATATAAAGGACATAAAACTTAATGTTTAAATTCTTATAATTTTTAATATATATACCATTAAATAAGTTCAACTCGTATAAATAAACACATTATTATCAATTAAGGGCTAAATAATGAATAAATATAATGTGTATATACAAAATTCATTAATAAATATTAAAAACATAACTGTTTTAACAAATATGAATTATAGAAAAATTTAATAATACCAAAGAAGGGCAGGACAAAATATTAATAATAATATATAATATTAAAAATAACGATTGTACAGTTTTATGCATACAATGTATAATGTATAATAATATTGAGAGTTGAACAGGAGGTAATCTAATGAAATCTTTTATTAATGTAACCTCCGAGATAGGCAAGCTAAAAAAAGTTCTTTTACATAGACCGGGGAAAGAAGTTGAGAACCTTGTACCTGAGTATCTCGGAAGACTTTTGTTTGATGACATACCTTATCTTAAAATTGCAATACAGGAACATGATAAATTTGCACAGATTCTAAGAGAAAATGGGGTTGAGGTATATTATCTTGAAGAGCTTGTTTGTGAGGCTGTTGAAGATGAAAATGTAAAAAGAGAGTTTATTGAAGAATTTTTACTTGAAAGTAAAATTCTATCTTCAGGACTTAGAGATGCTTTATTTTCATACCTTTATTCAATGCCTACAAGGGATATGATAAATAAGGTTATGGCTGGCGTTAGAAAGGAAGAAGTAGAAGTTAAAGATGCTCATTCTCTTTCTGAACTGATGATGGATGAATACCCTTTTTATCTTGATCCTATGCCAAACCTATATTTTACCAGAGATCCTGGGGCATCAATAGGCAATGGTTTGACTATTAACAGAATGAGAACTGAGGCAAGAAGACGAGAAACATTATTCATAAAATATATACATAAATATCATAGATTCTTTAAAGATAGTGCTACGCCTCTTTGGTATGATAGGACGATGCCCTTTGCAATAGAAGGAGGAGATGAGCTTGTACTTTCAGATAAGATCTTGGCGATAGGTTGTAGTGAAAGAACTTCACCTGAGGCAATTGAAATTGTTGTAAGAAATCTTTTTAATTCAGATACGAGCTTTGAAAAAGTTCTTGTTTTTGAAATACCAAAATGCAGGGCATTTATGCATCTTGATACTGTATTTACGATGGTTGATTATGATAAGTTTACTATACATCCTGGTATACAAGGACCTTTGAGTGTCTATGAAATAACAAGAGGAGCAGGTAATAGCCTTAAATTTAGTCATACTACATGTTCTCTTGAAAAGACTTTATGTAAGGCATTGAATATTCCTTCTGTAGAGCTTATAAAGTGTGGTGGCGGAGATATAATAATTGCAGGACGTGAGCAGTGGAATGATGGTTCTAATACACTTGCAATAGCTCCTGGGGTTGTTGTAACCTATGATAGAAACTATGTTACAAATGAATTACTTGACAAAAAAGGCATTAAGGTAATTCCAATACCAAGTTCAGAGCTATCAAGAGGCAGAGGTGGACCAAGATGTATGAGTATGCCTCTTGAGAGAGAAAACTTAAAATATTAAAATGAAAATATATTATAACAAAGGAGGGCTTTTAAATGCCAGTTAATTTAAAAGGAAGAAGTTTTTTAACACTTATGGACTTTACTCCAGAGGAAATTAGATACTTACTTGACTTATCCCATGATTTGAAAGCAAAAAAGAGAGCAGGAATACATAATGAACTTTTAAAAGGAAAAAACATTGTTCTTCTATTTGAAAAGACTTCAACAAGAACAAGATGTGCTTTTGAAGTTGCTGCATTAGATGAAGGAGCACATGTTACTTTCCTTGATTCAAATAGTTCACAGATGGGTAAAAAGGAATCTCTTGAAGATACTGCAAAGGTTCTTGGAAGATATTATGATGGGATTGAATACAGAGGGTTTAAACAGTCAGTTGTTGAAGATCTTGCAAAGTATTCAGGAGTTCCTGTATGGAATGGTTTAACTGATGTTGATCACCCAACACAAATACTTGCTGATCTTATGACAATTGAAGAACATGTTTCAAAGCCACTAAAAAAAGTCAAAGTGGTATTTGTTGGGGATACAAGAAATAACATGTCTTATGCATGGATGTATGGCTGTGCAAAATTAGGAATGCATTATGTTGCTTATGGACCAAAGGAGCTTTGGCCAGAGAAGGAAGTAGTTGAAAAGGTACAAGAAGTTGCAAAGGAAACTGGTGCTGTAATTGAAATTTCAGATAGTATAGAATGCTTAAAGGGAGCAGATGTTGTATATACAGATGTTTGGGCTTCAATGGGAGAAGAAGATAAGCTTGCTGAAAGAGTTAGGCTTTTAACTCCATACAGGGTTACTATGGATATGCTTAAGGCGACTGAAAATTCAGATGTAATATTTATGCACTGCCTGCCATCTTTCCATGACTTTGAAACAAAGCTTGCAAAGGAAGCAAAGGAAAAGATGGGGCTTGATATTAGGGAAGTTACTGATGAGGTATTTAGAAGTAAGCATTCTGTTGTATTTGATGAAGCAGAAAACAGAATGCATACTATAAAGGCAGTAATGGTTGCTACTTTATAGTTGATAGGGCGAATAAACGCCCTATTGATATTTACTAAACTTTGTATGTAAATATAAATATAGTATGAAAGGGGAAGAATATGGCAAGAATAGTAGTTGCACTTGGAGGAAATGCACTTCAAGCAAACCCAAAGGATATATCAGCAGAAGCCCAACTTGAAACATGCCATGCCACATCAAAAGCAATTGTAGATTTAATAGAAGATGGCCATGAAGTTATAATTGCCCATGGAAATGGGCCCCAGGTTGGTCAAATTATTGCAACCTATGAGGCGGCAAACTCAATTGATGAAACAAAGCCTGTAATGCCTTTTCCAGAGTGTGGTGCAATGAGTCAGGGATATATTGGATATCACCTTCAGCAAGCAATAAGGCAGGAGATGAAAAATAGAGGTATAAATAAGCAAGTTGCTGCAATTGTAACTCAGGTTGTAGTTGATAAGGATGATCCTGGTTTTAAAAATCCTACAAAGCCAGTAGGCTCATTTTTTACTCAAGAACAGGCTAAAAAGCTTATAGAAGAAAAAGGCTATATTATGAAAGAAGATGCTGGAAGAGGATGGAGAAGAGTTGTTGCATCACCTATGCCAAAGGCCGTTGTTGAGGAAGAGATAGTTAGAACTCTCGTTGAGGCAGGCCATATAGTAATTACAGTTGGAGGAGGAGGAGTCCCTGTTATTGAAAAAGAAGATGGCAGTCTAGAGGGAGTTCCTGCGGTTATAGATAAAGATTTAGCTTCTGAAAAGATTGCAGAGATTCTTGATGCTGATGAACTTGTAATATTGACTGCTGTGGAACAGGTTGCTATAAATTTTAATAAACCCAATCAGAAAAACCTTTCAAGTATGACAATAGAAGAAGCTGAAATGTATATGATGGAAGGTCATTTTGCACCTGGTTCAATGCTTCCAAAGGTTAAGGCTGCTGTTATGTTTGCTCAGTCGAAGAAAGGAAGAAAGGCAATAATTACATCCCTTGAGAAGGCAAGAGATGCTTTAAAAGGTAAAACTGGTACTGTAATTACAATGTAGAAATAAAAGATAGTTACTATATATAAAAAGCCTATAGTCTGATAGCCAATTATATTGCTGGCTTTAACAGATCTATAGGCTTTTTATAGAAAAATTTTTTTAAAGTGATTAGATTTTATGTATAAACCTTAAAAGCAGTACAAGAAGACCAGATGTAACAAGAGGACCTACTGGTACACCCTTTAAAAATGCAGCAGAAATGACAGCACCTAATATTAGAGCCGGCATTATATCGCTTCTACCATCCATTGTAAGATACTCAAGTCCAAGACCACTCAAATAAGTTGTAAAAAGAGAAAGTATTAATGCTAATATTCCAATCCATGATAAGAATACTTTTCTAATGTTAAAGAGTGTAATTTTACCACTTGCTATTGGAATTAATATTGCTGAAGTAAGTATAACAAGTCCCCAAAATACACCACCGTTTTCAAGATAAGGGAATATAAATCTATCTACTGTCAAAAGTTTAAATAACAATAGAAAACATATTGCAGCTGCAACAGAATTGGCTCGTCCAAGTACAGACATTACAAGAAGAATAAGAAGGATTATATTTGATTCCAATTAAACCATCTCCAAAGAATAAAAAAAATAAATGTATATAAGGCACTAACTAAAAAGTAGTGCCCTCAGATTTATCTTCAAGCATCCAGCTTAGAACCTGACGCTGGTTTTCAAGATGCATTATTTCATCATTGGCTTGAAGGATTTTTTCATTTGAAGATACATCTATTCCTTCCCATGTTCTTCTAATATTGTTAATTTCTATTTCATTTTCATGTATTTGATTATCGATTTGCTGTATCATTCTTTTAATTTCATCCTTTGATTTCATACCTTTTTCCTCCTTAAGATAAATTTAATCTAAAACTAATATTTATTTTATCCATAATATTTTATAATTATGACAATAATCTTTTATCCATTTATTTTAAGGAGCCAAAAAGTTATATCATTGCTATTCCAACCTAAATCCCAAGGTACATGATACCTGTCATTTGTATGGGAGTTTACAAGAGGTACCATCATAGTATCTATAGCCGTTACAATTGAAACATGAACAATGTCATTTTTTCTTTGATAGGCTATTATATCTCCTGGGGATAAATATTGTATTGAGTTTATTACTTTAGAGTATTTACCTTTTGAAATAAGTTTAGCTTTTCCAGAATAGAGTAAATGATAAGTAAATGCACCTGCATTAACCCAGGAAGCACTTGCCTGACCGTTTATATATAGCCATCCTCCTCCCATTTTTATTCCTCCAGCATCTTTATCTGATAGAACCTGCGATGCGAAATTAGCACAATCTCCTCCTAAGTCAGCAAAGTTTCTATATTTTTTATTGTATTTATATCCATCTTCTATATAAAAATTTGCTCCACAATATTTATCTGCATATTCAACTGCCTTTTTTCTATTATAATTAACCCATACATATTTATTTATTTGATTTTCAATTATACTTTGTACAGGTGTTCCAGATTCTTGAATTGTATCCTCAAGAGGATCATTGTACCAGTCAGTTGTAATAAGGTAGATTCCTCCCTTATTTATGAGGTTTATAGAATGCCTTGTACCATAGCAAAATTCATTTAAAGGAGAGTCTTCCTGTTGAACATATATATATTGTACTTTGGTTATATCGCTTAAATAGACTTTAACTAAATCTTTATTACCTTTTATACTGAATATTTTAAGTTTAGTTTCAGCGTTTACGAATTTTGTTCCTCTTGCCTCACACCACTTTTTTATAAAGCTAATGCGCTTTTGTTCATGTTCAAAGGACCATTTTCCATATTTGCTTGTTAAATCAAATTGATTTTGTAAGTTTTTATAATCTCCTATAATAAGGGAGTTGCATCTTTCTTTAAAATAATCTTCAAGAATGTATTCTATTTCATCTTTAAGTTCATTTTCTTTAAAGGTTTTCTTTGTATTAAAAGCTGATACTGATATGGTTAAAAGTATTATAATAGATATTAATTTAAACAGTATTTTTTATTGCTCATAAATTAGATGTTTCACCCCAATAGTCATATATTTTAGATTATATGAAAATAATAAGTTTGTGATGCAAACTATAAAAATAGATTTTGAAGGGAGCAGACTATGAAAAAAATTCTAATAATAGCTTTAATCTTTATAAACTTATGTTTAAACTGTTGTAATAAAAAGATTTCAACTGACCCTCCTATAAAACAAAATATTCAAACAAAAATAACTTCATTAAGTGATTTAGAGGATAAATATATTATTAATGCTAAAAGAGATATACTATGCCTTATGATAGCTTATCCTTCATATATTAGAGATGCTGAATATAAAAATGGTTTTATATATATTGTTATGAATTCAGGTAAAAAAATATTATATGATGATAAAAAGAAAAAAAGTGTAGATGAGAGGCTGTCAAAGGCTGATATTCAGGATATGATGGAACAGATTTACCCTTTAAATTTTACTGGTCAAGTAATGGATAATGATTTTGATCCTGGAAGGGCAAGATGCTATGCTCTTTTTAAATATATATATGGAAGTTCTAAGTCGGAGATAGAAAGCAATCTTATAATTATAAAAACCCTCTTTGGAAGTTTTCAATTTAATAAAAAGAATAATGCTTCTTTATATTTTCAAAATGCTATAAATGAAATTGCTTTAATAGCAAAAAAGAATGATAAAATAAGAAAATTTATAATTCCCATATCCGGTACATTTAATTATAGATATATATCAGGAACTAATAATCTAAGTGCACATTCCTTTGGTATAGCAGTTGATCTTGCTGCAAATAAGGATGACTATTGGAGATGGACGTTAAAAGATAAGGCACAAATAAGATTACAATCATATCCTAAAGAAATAGTGTCAGCTTTTGAAAATAATTTCTTTATATGGGGAGGCAAATGGGGGCATTTTGACATTATGCATTATGAATATAGGCCAGAAATAATACTTAAAGCAAAATATTTTGGCAATAATATAAAGGATAGCAGTGTATGGTATGGAAGTATTTCATATAAGGAATATAAAGATTATATAGATACTATAAACAGAGCTTTTTAGTAACTGTTTATTAAATTTTAATTTTAATATTGTATAAATTTTATTAAAAAAATCTTAATAAATATATATTATTATCTATGTAAAGAGAAATATAAAAAGGAGGTTCGGTTATGGAAGAATATCGTGATGATAAAAAAGAATTAGCTTTGTGTCCGGTCGATAATTTTGATTATAATAATGTTAGGAATGAAAGAAAGAAAAAGAAAAATAAGCTGTTAATGGCTTTTGTTGCAACTGCTGTTGCAAGTTCAATAATTGGAGGATTGGTTGTTGGTGCATTAGGATTTTTTGTACTTCCTAAGACGCAGGTATTTAATAAATATATTGAATCAAAGTTTGAAAATGCAAATCCTGTTCAGAATTCTAATAACACTGCTACAACAACTACAACTCTTACAGCAACAACTTCAAATGAGCTTACTATACCTCAAATAGCTAAAAAAGTTGGTCCGGCTGTTGTTGGTATTACTACAAAAAACTTTCAATATTTTAATGATTTTGATGTTTATGGGCAAGAAGTTGATTCAGTAGGTTCAGGTATAATTTTTTCAAGCGATGGATATATAGTTACAAACTATCATGTTGTACAAGGAGCTCAGCAGGTTAAAGTTATATTTAACAATGGAAAAGAAGTTAACGCAAAGGTTGTAAACTATGATAGTGATTTAGACATTGCTGTTGTAAAAATAACAGACAATGTACAAGTACCAGGGGTTGCAGAATTTGGGGATTCTGATGCATTAGAAGTTGGAGAAACTGCCATTGCTATTGGGAACCCTCTTGGCAAAGATCTTCTAGGTTCGGTTACAGCTGGAGTTATAAGTGCACTCAACAGGCAAATAGAGGTTAATAATAAAAAGCAAACATTTATTCAAACAGATGCTGCTATAAACCCAGGCAACAGTGGAGGTGCACTTGTTAACTCAAAGGGGCAGGTAATTGGAATTAATACTGCAAAGATTAGTGGAAACAATGTAGAAGGTATAGGATTTGCAATTCCAATAAACATAGTTAAATCTAAGATTAGTGCTTTAAGTAAGCCATTACTTAAAATAGGCATTGTATGCAGGGACATAACTACTGACTTAGCAAAGAGATATAGCATTCCCGTTGGAGTTTATATAGTACAAGTTGAAGAATTTAGTCCTGCAGAAAAGGCAGGTATTCAAAATGGAGATATCATTGTAGAATTTGCAGGTCAGAGCGTAACTTCTATAAGCGAAATTAATAAGATTAAATCAAATTATAAATCTGGAGATACCATTAAGGTAAAGGTTTATAGAAATGACAAGTATGTAACAGTAAATTTAACCTTATCAGAGTAATTCAAACTTAAAATTAAAGGAGATATATAAAGCATACAGCTTAGTATATATCTCCTTACTTTTTGTTTTATGAATACCACGGGCTATGCCCGTGGTTCTAAAAAGCTTATAGCTATGGGTAGAAAAAATTTTCCTCCTTTGATAGAATAAATGATAACGGTCTGCCAACCGAAATCAAATCAAAGGAGGAAAACAATATGGATAATGAAAGTTTATCACATACCAAATGGAATTGTAAATATCATATTGTATTTGCACCAAAATATAGACGGCAAATAATATATGGGAAAATAAAAGAAGACATAGGCAAGATATTAAGAAAATTATGTGAATATAAAGGAGTAGAAATAATAGAAGCAAACGCATGTAAGGATCATATACATATGCTTGTAAGTATACCACCTAAATTAAGCGTAGCACAGTTTATGGGATATTTAAAAGGGAAAAGTTCATTGATGATATTTGATAGACATGCAAATTTAAAATATAAGTATGGGAATAGACAGTTTTGGTGTAAAGGATATTATGTAGATACAGTAGGCAGAAATAAAAAAGTGATAGAAGAGTATATAAAGAATCAATTACAGGAAGACATAGCGTATGATCAAATAAGTTTGAAAGAATATATAGACCCGTTTACGGGTGAGCCGGTGAACAAAGGCAAAAAATAAGCCCCTTTAGGGGCAGCCTGAAAAAAATATGCGGTTGGCAGACAATTCAGCGTGTCTTTAGACACAGCCAGTAATATGCCCTTATAGGGCTAATGCAAACCACCCGTTTTACGGGTGGTCATGATTTATATTTTTTTGAAATTATTTTCATCGCAATATCTTTGCATATAGCTGTTTTTGTTTTGAGATATTTCTTTTAAAAGATTTATTAATATATCTATTTCTTCAATTGTATTGTATAATCCAAAGCTTATTCTAACAATGCCAGGTCTTGTACTATCAGGATATTTTAAATATTTTCTTATATGTTTTTCTGGTATCTTTAAAAGTCTTTGAACGTAAGGATGAGCACAAAAACATCCACTTCTTACAGAGATGCCAGCTTCACAGGATAGAATTGAGGAAAGAGTCTCATGAGGCATATCTTTTAGGTTGAATGGTATAATTGCGACTCTGTCGTTTAAATTTTCAGTATCACAATAAAGCTCAATATCTTTAATTTCTTTAAGTTTATCAATTGCATATTTCAATAACGTTCTTTCGTGGTATTCAATATTTTCTATGCCTATTGAATTTAATGTTCTGATTGCAGCTAAAAGTGCTACAACACCCATAATATTTGGAGTACCGGCCTCATCCTTTTCAGGTGCATCATCATAGATAACTGTATCCCTTGTTACTATTTTTACAGTTCCACCTCCCTTATAGTCCGGTTCCCCATTATCAAAAAATTCTTTTGGGCCAATCAATACACCAATTCCAAAGGGAGCATACATTTTGTGGGCTGAGAATGCAATGAAGTCTATATGGTCAATTGAGTAGGGGTTGCCCATAGAGACTTTTTTATGAGGTATAAGCTGAGCCCCATCAACAAGAATTTTGGCATTATATCTATGGGCGATTTGTGCAGCCTTATGAATGGGATTTACATATCCTGTTACATTTGAAGCACCACTAATTGTAACCAGTTTCACATCTCCATCATATCTTCTAAGTTTTTTTTCCATATCCTTTAATGAGAGCCTTCCAAAGCTATCAACATCTATATAGTCAACCCTAAACTTATCTCTCCAAGGAAGGTCATTTGATATGTGTTCCATTGATGTTGAAAGAACTACAAATCTTTTATTTTTGCTGTAAAGCCTATTTGAAAGTTTGTTAATTGCATCAGTAGTATTTTTAACATATATAACTGTATAGTAATAAGGATCAGCATCAAGAAATTTTAATACTTCATTTCTTGAATTATCGTATATGTCAGATGAAATTTTGGATTTATATCCTGTCCCCCTATGAATGGATGAGTACCAAGGTGCAAAATTATTAATCTCCTGTAAAACAGAAATAAAAGGTGGAGTTGTTGCTGCGTTATCAAAGTTAATTGGTGTAACTAATTTATTGTTAGAAAGAGGAACTTTTGTATCAAGACCTACTATTAAATCTCTAATATTATTTTCATAGCTATACTCCATGTTTTCCTCCATTAAAAGTTATCTATAATATTCTATTCATTATAAAATAAATTGCTACAAATATGTTTAGAAATTGTATAAAGAAATGAGAATGTTTTAATAATATGATTTTTATGGGTGCATTTATGTATTTAATGTAGCAAATTTGTCATTTAATGTGGATTTGACTCAAAATTGATTATATTTTTATATAATATTCTTAAGCAACTAAAAATAAGGGGGTATATTTATGATATCATTTCTTCTGTCAGTTGCAGCACTTATAGTTGGTTATCTAGTATACGGCAAAATAGTTGAAAAAGCATTTGGAGCTGACGACAATATTAAAACACCTGCTATCAGACTTGAAGATGGTGTTGATTATGTTCAGCTTCCACGATGGAAAATATTTATGATTCAGTTCTTAAATATTGCAGGCCTTGGACCAATATTTGGAGCGATTTCAGGAGCTCTTTGGGGACCTGTGGCATTTTTATGGATTGTTTTAGGTTCAATATTTGCAGGAGGAGTTCATGATTATTTTTCAGGTATGCTTTCAGTAAGACATGATGGGGCAAGTATTCCTGAAGTTGTTGGAAAATATCTTGGTTCTGGAATTAAAAACTTTATGAGAGCTTTTTCAGTTGTTGTTCTCATCCTTGTTGGTGTAGTATTCATAACAGGGCCAGCACAGCTTCTTGCTGGATTAACACCAGGGATATTTAATAAAACATTCTGGATATATGCAATATTTGCATACTATGTACTTGCAACATTGCTCCCAATTGACCAGCTTATAGGAAGGATATATCCTCTGTTTGGTATAGCACTTCTTATAATGGCTATAGGCGTTGGTGGAGGAATAATATTTGGAGGATATAAAATACCAGAAATAGCATTAACAAATATGCATCCAAAGAACCTTCCAATATGGCCTTTAATGTTTATTACAATAGCATGTGGTGCTATATCTGGATTTCATTCCACACAATCACCTCTTATGGCAAGATGTATAAGTAAAGAGTCAGACGGTAGAAAGATATTCTACGGTGCTATGATTGCTGAAGGTATAATAGCACTTATATGGGCAGCAGCAGCTATGGCTTTCTTTGGAGGCACTGGAGAGCTTGGAAAGCAGATGGCAGCTCATGGAGGAGCAGCTTGGGTTGTTAGCAGAATTTCAAACTCACTTCTTGGAAAAATAGGCGGAGCTCTTGCGATACTTGGAGTTGTAGCTTGCCCTATTACATCAGGAGATACTGCATTTAGAAGTGCAAGACTTACAATTGCTGACTTTTTAAAATTAAAACAGGGACCAATAAAAAATAGACTTCTTATTAGTATACCTTTATTCATAATAGGATTTATTCTTACAAAGATAGATTTTAATGTTGTATGGAGATATTTTGCATGGTCAAACCAGACTCTTGCTATGATAGTTCTTTGGGCTTCAGCAATGTATCTTACACTTAAAGATAAGGTTCATTGGATTGCAACAATTCCAGCAACATTTATGACAGCTGTATCAGTAACTTATATACTTGTTGCTCCAGAAGGGTTTAAGATTTCAAAATCAATTGCATATCCAATTGGTACAGTGGTTGCAATTCTTCTTTTTGGAATATTCTTATTTGCATCAAATAATAGAAAAAAAGCAGCTTTAAAACAGGCAGCATAAAGATGAATTTAAAAGAGCCTGATAGATAAATTTCTATCAGGCTCTTTTAAGGATTATACTATTTATAATAAATAAGATATTTGTTATAATGTATACAAATGTAGAATGGTGTGATAAATATGACATATCTTTTAAGAAATCTATTTAGCAATTTAGCATATATAATAGTTATTGCATTTCTTATTTCAAATTTTGGTTTTATAAAAAGAATAATAGTAAAAAGTAACCCAAACAAGATGGATTTTTTAATCCTATCATTATTGTTTGGAGGATTTGGGATACTTGGGACTTATGCGGGTACAGAGATAAATGGTGCAATAGCAAATACGAGGCTTATTGGTGTTATGGCAGGAGGAATACTTTGTGGTCCTTATATTGGCATTTCAGCAGGTCTTATTGCAGGGATTCACAGATTACTTGTTCCTTTTGGTACATTAACTGCCGTTCCTTGTTCAATAGCTACAATACTTGGAGGAGCAGTCTCTTCAATCATTTATAATAAGGCAAATGAAAGAAATAAATGGCTTTATGGGCTTATTGGTGGAATATTGATGGAAAGTATTGAAATGTTATTGATATTGCTCCTATCAAGGCCCTATTCACAGGCTATAAAAATAATAAGGACTATTTATGTTCCAATGGGGTTTACCAATGGAATTGGAGTTAGTCTGCTTATCGTTATGATACAAAGTATATTTGAAAAGGAAGAAGAAATTGCAGCAAAGCAGGCATATATAGCCCTTGAAATTGCAAATAAGACTTTGCCATATTTTAGGGATATAAATGGAGATTCTTTAAAGAAGATATGTGAGATAATTAGAAAATATACTGGGGCAGATGCAGTATCTATTACTGATAAAACTCAAATACTTGCTCATGTTGGAATAGGAGAGGATCATCATATTGTAGGAGAAAATTTGCTTACTGAGGCAACGGAAAGAGTTATAAAAGAAGGTAATCTACTTTGTTTAAGCCATCCTTCAGAAATAAAGTGCAGAGAACCAGGCTGCCAATTAAAATCTGCAATCATAGCTCCATTAACCGAAGGTAAAGAGGTGATAGGCACTCTTAAGATATATTATGCCAAGGAGAATGCGATATCCTTTAGTAATAAAACATTAGCGGAGGGCTTATCACATATTATCTCAACACAGTTTGAGATAAGCAGACTTGAGCAGTTTAAAGAACTTGCTGCAAGAGCAGAGATTAAAGCACTTCAAAGGCAGATAAATCCCCATTTTTTATTCAATGCTTTAAATACAATAGTATCATTTATGCGTTTTGATACAGCAAAAGCTCGGGATCTTATAATAAACCTTTCAACATATTTAAGGTATAATCTTGAATTAGGAAATGAGCTTGTAGAATTAAGCAAAGAGCTTGAACAGGTTAGGGCTTATGTTGAAATTGAAAAAGCAAGGTTTGGAGATAAATTAAATGTTATATATGATGTTGATGATACTTTGGATGTTAAAGTACCATCGCTTATTATCCAGCCTCTTGTTGAAAATTCTATAAAACATGGAATATTGGAAGGAAAAGGATATGGCAATGTTAAGATAGCGGTTAGAAGAATTGAAAGTAATAGGTATAAAATAGAGGTAGAAGATGATGGTATTGGTATTAAGGAAGATATAATAAAGCTTGTATATGAAGGCAAAATGAAAGAAAATAAAATAGGTATAAGTAATGTTGACAGCAGATTAAGATACTTATACGGAAAAGGGCTTATTATTGAAAGACTTTCACAGGGAACAAGAGTTAGCTTTGAAGTTTATGAAAAAAATAACGTTTAAAATAGGAAGTGATTTTATGAATTGCATTATAGTTGATGATGAGTATCCTGCAAGGCAGGAATTGGCGTATTTTATAAACAATTTTAGCAGTCTTAAAATAATAGGAGAGTTTGATGATTCTGTAAAGGCTCTTGAATCTATTAAAGATAATAGGCCAGATGTAGTCTTCCTTGATATTAATATGCCTAAATTAAATGGTATAAGCCTTGGAGAGATAATAAACTCATTTGAAATAAAACCTCTTATTATTTTTGTTACAGCTTAT
The DNA here is from genome assembly GCF_006016075.1 of Caloramator sp. E03. Classification (NCBI taxonomy): domain Bacteria; kingdom Bacillati; phylum Bacillota; class Clostridia; order Eubacteriales; family Clostridiaceae; genus Caloramator; species Caloramator sp. E03. The sequence goes on from NZ_CP040093.1 coordinate 2,308,869, forward strand.
AGGGATTATGCTGCTGATGCCTTTGAAATCGATGCTTTTGATTATATATTAAAGCCTTATTCGGAAACAAGGATTGTTGCAACCTTATCAAAAATAGAAAAATCGATTAAAAAGAATATTTATAGTGATAAGATAACTCTTTGGAAAGATGAGAAGATGGTAGTTGTTAATATAAATGATATTTGTTATTGTGAAGCACACGAAAGGGAAGTTTATGTTTATACTAAAAATGATAAGTATGTTGTTGTAACAAGCATCTCAGATTTTTCAAAGAAACTTCCTGAAAAGAATTTTTTTAGATGCCATAGGTCCTTCATCGTAAATATAAATAAAATAATAGAGATTATACCGTGGTTTAACAATACTTATGTTTTAAAAGTTGAAGGAATAGATACAAATATACCTGTTAGTAGAAACAATATTGCGAAATTTAAGTCTATAATGAATATAATTTAAAATTTTATAAGGGGGAGAGGGTTATGTTAAAACTCATTGAAAAATTTGAAAAGGCAATAATTACAGTTTTAATATTAATGCTTTTTATTGTAATAGCTGTATCTGTGTTAGAGCTTGGGATTGTTATTGCCAAAACTTTATTGACACCACCTGTTTTGCTAATGGATATAAATAAATTGCTTGATGTCTTAGGATTTTTTATGCTTATATTGGTAGGAATAGAGCTTGTTGAAACTATGAAGGTATATTATACAGAAAAGTCTTTTAAAGTTGTAGAAGCTGTAATAATGGCAGCAATAATTGCTATTACAAGAAAGATAATTATATTAGATGTGAAAGTTCTCAGTAGCACAACATTAATAGGTATATCTTTAGTACTTGCTGCTCTGTGCTTAGGATATTATATATTAAGAAAAAGTGTATGCTATAATGAAAAAACCAATAATGAAGATTAGAAATAATGCTGTTAATAAATGGCTATTTTTTATTTTTATATAGTAGTTTCTTAAGCTATTATATAGCTTTTAGATTGTCCACAAAGCCTTTTAATGTTAGGAACTTTACAAGAGCCCCGTGAATGTATTTCAAAAAGGCATCTCTCATAAGTTTTAACAAATCTTGCTTTTTAAATTTTGAAAACAAAGAAAAGCTTAGAATTGCTCAGCAAAATGAGTAAGTGCCAGGGAAATCCTTCACAGGGCTTAACAAAAACAAACTTTTCAATAGCCTGAAAGCTATTATATATCTTTTTAATAAAATAGAGCCTGATTAGCTGTATAGATTTATGATGGTTTTATTTTAATATTAAGTGTTCTTTTTTGAGGATTTATTTTTTGGATTTGCACATTTAATTATATTTTCTTTAAGTTTTTGAGACGATAAATTATAATCTCCAGCTCTTATCCTGTTTATTATTACCGATTTGGAAGAATACTTATTAAAACCATATTGAGATGTTATAAAATATTTAAAACCGCAGCTTTTTGCAACTTTTAATACCCTGCTACCATAATGGCCAAAAGGAAAGCATAGTATATCAGGATATTTTCCAGTATATTTATATATTATTTCTCTTGATTTATTTAAATCTGACGATACTCTCTTAATATATTCATCTTCTGTTTCTAATTTTTTAGTATTTTTGTCATATATTCTAAAGGCTAGTTTGCCACCTTGCTTTAGCTTAGAGTTTATATAAACAAGTTCATGGCTGTTGTGGCTATGGGAGGCAATATCAACAAGACCACTTTCATACATTTCCTTTATTTGCTTCATATTTAATGGCCTTACATTACTGTTAAAGGATTTATAATTTTCTGTCCTTGATGTAATAATGGAATTTAGAGCAGGTACATTATATTTTTTTAGAATTGGATAAGCATAAACATAAAAGCTTTCAAGTCCATCATCAAAGGTTATAGCAACTGCATTAGGGGGAAGAGTGTATTTTCCTTGCATTGCATCTGTTAGCTGCTTTATGCTAATAAAGTTAAATCCACTATTTATAAGGGTTTTAATGTCTTCTTCGAACCTTTGTGGCTTAATGGTTATAAAGCTAAAAGGCTTTGGACTTATATGATGATAGGTTAAAACTACAACCTTATTATTGTAGTATATATTATTTTTGTTATTAATTTCTTGAGATTTTGAAGATGCAAAAGAAGTATTATAAAGCAAGAATAAAAAAACTAATATGAAAATGGACAGCTTTTTCATAAATTTTACCTACCCTTTAATATTTTTATTAAAAAAACAGGAAGTACTAACATCCTTTTAAATCTCCAAGGTTCTTTTATAAGCCTATAAAGCCATTCTAATCCTAATGAACACATCCACTTTGGTGCTCTTTTTATATTTCCGCATATAACGTCAAGACTTCCTCCTATTCCCATACAAAGTGGTACAGAAAGTTTATCCATATTATTTTTTATCCAGTATTCCTGCTTTGGACTTCCCATAGCAACAAATAGTATATCAGGTGATGCTTTTTTAATATCTTTAATTATAGTTTCATCTTCTTTAAAATATCCGTCCCTTATTCCAACAATTTTTAGACCTTTATATTTATCTTCTAATATCTTTCCAGCCTGCTCTGCAACGCCAGGTTTTGCACCAAGCAGAAAAATTTTATATCCATTTTTAGCAGACCTTTTACATATACTTTGCATAAGATCAATTCCTGTTACTCTTTTTCTGATTTTTCCTCCTTTTAATCTTGAAGCTATAATAACTCCAATACCATCAGGTATTTGGATTGTAGCACTGTTTAAAAGTTTTAAAAGGTTAATATCCTTTTGAGCTTTCATTATTTTTTCAGGATTTATAGCTACAATAAAGGAAGGCAATCTTCTTTCAATTATATTGTCAATTTCATCAAGTATTGAGCTCTCATTAACGCAACATACATCAACTCCAAGATATGTCTCCTTTATCATTTCATTATCCTCCATACATTATAGATTTATATATTTTTTTATAATTATCTGTAAAGTTTTCAATGGAGAAGTTTTTTGATGCCTTATCATAAAGATTTTGCCCTAACTCTTCAGCTTTTTTCTTATTTTTTAAAAGCTCAAGCATTTTTTTATAAAGCTTTTCTTCATCTCCTATCTTTATTAAATACCCGTTTTTATCATCTTCAATGAGTTTTGGAATACCTCCAACCATAGTCGATATAACAGTTTTTTTATAGAAGGCTGATTCAAGTATAGATAGAGGGAAACTTTCAGTAAATGAAGTAAGTACTGTAAAGTCCGATATAAATATAAATTCATCGGGCTTTTTAAACCCAACAAAAGTTACATTGTTTTTAATCCCAAGCTTTGATGCATATTCTTTAAGCTCACTTTCTAATTCACCATCACCTACAAGTATAAATACAACGTCATTAAATTCTTTATAAACCATGCTGCAAGCCTTTAAAAAAAACCTATGATTTTTAACAGGATGAAGCCTGGCTACCATTGTAATATAATGTTCAGCTTTAGGCAAGTTATACTTTTTTATTATAGATTCTTTTTCAAACTTTTGATATTTTCTATTAAAATCTATTCCGTTATAAACAACAAATATTTTTTCTTTATTAAAACCTCTTTTAATAAGCATATCTTTAAAATTATCTGATACAGTTATATAATAATCAAAGGATTTTAATGCCAATCTGTTTATGTTGCTGTAAATTAATGTTTTATAAAAGTTACCTTTATAATCTTCCTTATAGTCACTATGGATTGTTGTTACGTATTTTGCATCATATTTTTTCTTTAAAAAATATCCTATGAAATTAGCTCTTCCTCCATGGCAATTTATTATATCTACTTTTTCCTTTTCACATAGTTGCTTTATATCATCTACTATCTTTAAATCAAATCTTTTATTTTGTTTAATAAGCCTAATATCGATTCCTAACGAAACAGCCTCTTCATATAGTTTTCCTTTTATAAAACATACAACTATGTTTTTTATATCACTGCTATTTATATTATTAACTAAAGTTAGAAGATGCTTTTTAGATCCTCCAACTTCTCCACCACTTATAATATGTAAAATGACCATAATATCATCCCTCTAGTTAAATTTAAAATTAACATTTTAAAATCTTTTCTTTTAGGAATTCGTAGAAATTTATAGCATCTTCTCTTATCTTGAATCCTCCCTGGGCTTGCTTTTCACCACCACCACCTTGACCGTTGAAACTTTTTATGTTTTCTTTAAAAATAAATCCACAGTTTGTTGAGAAATTTCCATTGTGGCAGAGGAGAATTCTATTATCAACTACGGACAGAAATAATATAGTATAACTTCCTTTTTCAAGTATGCTCTTTGCAATTCTTTGGATTTCATCAAAATTTTTATCGTTATATATTTTACAAATTATATTTTTATTTGTATTTCTTATAATATCTGATACTTCTAAATCAATTAAGGTTTCTTTAAGCTTTTTTAATTGGACTGATAGTTCATTTATAAGCGTTTCCTTCTGATTTAGCCTTTCTAATATTTCATCTTCTTTGCAGGATAGTATTTTATTTAAATTTGAGACTATATTGTGCTTATTCTGATAATCACAAAAAGCTCTTTTTCCACATTTAAAGTATATTCTTGTCATTCCTTTGTATTTTTCGGCTTTGAGAATCTTTATTATTTCAATTTCTCCAGTTCTTTTAACGTGTGTCCCACAGCAGGGAGTACAATCAGTATTTTCTATTTCAACTATTCTAATATCATCTTTAGAAGGAGGGAGCTTTCTTAATTGATGAGATAAAGCTTCTTCATAATTTAAGATATAGGTTTTGATTTCAAGGTTTTTATATATACGTTCATTTGCTTTATCTTCTACATTTTTTATCATTTCATTTGATATTTCAGGTAAGGCAATGTCAATTGTTACATAGTCTTCTCCAAGATGAAATCCTGCAGTCCGCCCATTATATAGGTTGTAAAAAATAGAAGATAAGATATGCTGTCCTGAATGCTGCTGCATGTGGTCAAAACGTCTTTGAAAATCTATTTCGCATTTGACATATTTATTTTCAGGCATCCTATCAAGTATATGATATATTATACCATCTTTTTCTAAAAGGTCTAAAACCTTAATTCCATCTATGGTACCTGAATCAGAAGGTTGTCCTCCAGCTTCAGGGTAGAATGCTGTTTCTGATAAAACAATATAGTATTTGCCGTCTTTTGTTTCTGTATTTTCAATGTATGTTTCCCACGATGAAATATAAGCATCTTCATAAAAAAGTCTTTTCATTTTATCATCTCCTGTAAATATTAATAATCAATGTATATTTTGTACTAAAAAATATGAATTATCAAGTATATTGTTTAAAGGATTATAACAACTTGTAAACAAATTTATAAATTAATCATTTATAAGGCTTAATAGAGTGACAGGCTTTTCAAATTGATGTATAATTTTATATGGATTTTTACTGAAAGGAAGAATTCAAATGCCTAAAAAAGCTGAAAATATTCAAAGAGCTACGGTTATAGTAATGCTAACCCTTTTTTTGAGCAGAATACTTGGATTTATAAGGGAAATGATTGTAGCAAGAGTATATGGAAGAAATTACATAACGGATTCTTTTATAGCTGCCTTTACAATACCTGATGTAATGTTTTATCTTCTTGTAGGAGGAGCTTTAAGCTCAGGTTTTATGCCAGTATTTAACTCTTATATTGCAAATGAAGATGAGAGTGGAGCTTGGAAGGCTGCAAATACCTTTATTACAGTTGCAATAATTTTTATTTTGGTATTTAACCTTTTTGGAGTAACCTTTGCAAGGTATCTTGTTCCAATTGTTGCAAGTGGTCTTGCACAGAATAAAGAAGCCCTTATACTTACAACAAAACTGACAAGAATTATGTTTTCAGCTGTAACTTTTACAGTTCTTGCAGGGCTTACAAGAGGGGTTTTAAACTCATATAAAATATTTACATCTCCATCTTTAGGACCAGTTTTATATAATATAGGCATGATACTTGGAGCATTGTTACTTGGAAAGAGTCTTGGAATATATGGTATATCAATAGGTGTTATAGTTGGTGCTATAATGAATTTTGCTGTCCAAATTCCAGATTTTAAAAGGGTAGGTAAAAGATTTAAGTTTGAACTTGATTTGCATAATGAAGGATATAAAAGGATGTTAAAGCTAATGGGACCGGCAATAATAGGTCTGTCTATATCCCAAGTGAATCTTGTTGTTAATCAGAATATAGCATCGGTTCTTGATGAAGGTAGTATAACTGCATTAAGATATGCAAACAGAATAATGCTGCTTCCGCTTGGAATATTTGCAATGGGAATTGCCACAACTATATTCCCAGTTTTAAATACTCAAGTTGCAAGAAAGGAATATAATGAGTTTAAGGACACATTATCTCTTGGACTTAGGACAGTAATGTTTATTACTATTCCATCAACAATAGGTATGATAGTACTTAACGTTCCAATTGTAAGGCTTTTGTTTAGAACAGGTAAATTTACAGAATCAGACGTTAAAGTTACTGCCTTTGCTCTAGCATTTTATAGCCTTGCAGTTGTTGGACAATCAGCAGTACAGATTATAACAAGAGGATTTTATGCGGTACAGGATACTAAAACTCCTGTAAAAATAGGAGCATTAACTGTATTGATAAACATAATTTTAAACCTGATATTTGTACGTTCAAGTAAACTTGCAATAGGAGGAATAGCCCTTTCATACTCAATAACAAGCATAATTAATATGTTATTATTATACAAAAAGCTTAGTGAAAAGTTAAATGGTCTTAAGGTAAGTGATGATATAAAGTCATCGATTAAATCTACAATAGCATCCTTTGTTATGGGAGGGGCTGCTTTTATAATTTCCCGGGTAATTGAAGTTAAACTCGGGATAGATTCAAAATTAGTTCAGCTTATTGATGTTGGAGTTTCTGTAACAATTGCTATTGTTATATATTTAGCTGTGGCATATATTTTGAAAATGCCAGAGATGGATTATGTTTTAGGGATTGTAAAAAAGAAGATTAAAAGGATATAGTTCACTTATATACAAGTATGACAACCCATTTTGTTTTAGGAGCTTTGCATAGGCCCCGTGAATGGATTTCAAAAAGGCATCTCTCAAAAGTTTAGAATTGCTTAGCAAAATGAGTAAGTGCCAGGAAAATCCTTCACGGGGTTTAATAAAAACAAACTTTTTCAATAGCCTCAAAGATATATTTTTTATAGGCATTTTATTTGAGAAATTATAAATATGATGATAGAATTAAATTTGTATATTGTATAGTTAAACAGTGCATAGGAGGATTAAAATGAAGTTCAAGGGGGAAGCTTTTGTTTTTATATCAGCTACTGGTTTTGCATTAATGCCTGTTTTTGCAAAACTTGCCTACAAATTAGGGGTTAATGTTTCAACTGTACTTTTTTTTAGATTTTTAATTGCAATTTCAATAATTTGGGCCTATATCTTCATTAAAAGGATAGATTTTAGGATTAAGTTAAGACAAGCCTTCATATTAATGATTCTTGGTTCAGTGTTATATGCAGGTTCTTCAATTTCTATTTTTAGTTCCTATAAGTTTATATCAGCAGGTTTTTCTGAGGTTCTTCTTTTTACGTATCCTGCAATGGTTCTTATAGTTTCAGTAATATTTTTAAAAGAAAAAATTGAGGTTAATAAAGTCTATGCTGTGGTATTATCTATTATGGGCACAGTGCTTGTTGCATATACTCCAGGACAAATAATAAATTTTAAAGGTATTGCTTTTGCTCTTTTAGGGGCATTGTTTTATGCTATTTACGTTATAGTAATTGGCCATGGAAAGTTTGAAGGTGTTTCTCCTGTGGTTATGTCAGGATATGTTATATTTTTTGCTTTTGTTACTTTTACTATCTTTGCATTTTTAGAAGGTGGAATAACGGTGAACTTCAATGTTAATGCATGGATTTGCATTACGCTTATGGCACTTTTTTCAACAAGCATTGCTATTTTTGCTTTCTGTTTTGGAGCAAAGACTATAGGATCATCTGCTGCTGCTATTATAAGTGGAGTAGAACCTGTTGAAGCAATAGTATTTGGATATATTTTTTTAAAAGAAAGCTTAAATCCTATTATGGTAATTGGGGCACTTATAGTTGTTATGGCTATTGTATCTATATATATATTTGAACCTTACGAAAAAGTTAATGTTAATATATAAAAGCAGGTGATCTTATTATGATGGTAAAGATAATATTTCTTTGTATAGCAGGGTTTATTTCAGCCTTTGTTGATTCTATTGCAGGGGGAGGGGGAATAATAAGTGTGCCAGCCTATCTTTTTGCAGGTATTCCACCTCAGTTTACCCTTGGAACCAATAAATTTTCTTCAACAGCTGCAGCCTTTACAAGCTCATTAAATTTTGCAAAAAGTGGGAAAGTAAATTTTGAGCTTATGAAATATATTGCTCCATTTACTTTTATTGGCGCAGCTATAGGTGTTCATACTGTAATTAAAATCAATCAGCAATATTTATATATTTTAGTGCTTATACTAATTTTAGGAGTTGGAATATATAGCCTTTTTTCAAAAACTATAGGAGTTGAAGATGATTTTAACGGACTTAATAAAAAGAATATATTTTATGGAATAATATTGGCATTTTTTCTTGGATTTTATGATGGATTCTTTGGACCTGGAACAGGTTCATTTTTAATGTTTGGACTTATAAAAATATACGGCTTTGATTTTGTAAAAGGTGCAGGTAATGCAAGATTTTTAAACTTTATAAGTAACATCACTGCTCTTTTAATGTTTGCATTATATAAAAGGATTTACTATATTATAGGCATACCTGTTGCTGTTTCTATGATTTTTGGAGCAAAGTTTGGAACTGCAATTGCTCTTAAAAAAGGTTCAAAGCTTATAAAGCCAATATTTGTATCTATGTCTTTAGCAGTTGCATTAAAAATGCTTTACAACATAGTAAAATAACGATATAAATTAGGGTCCATGTATTGTTAAATATAATCTTTAAGTTTAAGATAAAGTTAAACAATATGTGGACTTTTGAATATCTATATGAACAAAAAGTTTATAGTATTTTAACAAAATAATTCTTGTATATTTTTTAAATTATTATAAACTATTATAATGTAGAATAATACGTTTTTTTGTCTTGTGGGGTGAAATTTTGAAATTAATTAAGAAAGTCATTTTTTTTATTATATTTGAATTTATATTTTGCACTACTTTAGGAACATATTTAGTATTTCATGGCCCATTTAAAAATATTAGAAATACAGTAGTTACGTCGGCAATGACTACAATGAACCATAAATATATAGCAAAACTTTTTTTAAGCGATGATGAAATTAAAAGGATAATGGAGGAAAATAAGATAAGTTCTCCAACAGAGAGTGAAAACCAGGATGCAATAAAAGTAAAATATTCAAGTAACAATATCGAATGTATTAACATTGAAACAAATAGGTATAAAGGATACCTTTTAATTGTGGACAACCCTAAAAGAGTTAAAGTAGGGACATCACAAGATCTTGGAAATAGGGGAGAAACTCTAGGGCAAATAATAAAAAGATATAATGCCGTAGCAGGAGTGAATGCTGGAGGGTTTAGCAATGCTATGACAGGAACAGGTGGTATACCCTCTGGAATTATAATAGAAAATGGAGAAATAAAATATATTGACGATGAGAAAACCTTCAATATAGTAGGTTTTAATAATAAAAATATACTTATTGTTGGGGAATATAAATTAGATGAAATAAAAGAATTAAAACTAAGGGATGCTATTTCCTTTGGTCCAGCCCTTATTGTAAATGGAAAGCCTATGATAAAAAAAGGTGATGGAGGATGGGGGATTGCTCCAAGAACAGCGATAGGACAAACACAGGATGGGAAAGTGCTTTTGCTGACAATAGATGGAAGGCAAAAGCACAGCCTTGGGGCAACTCTTAAAGATGTTCAGGATGTTTTACTTGAATATGGTGCTTATAATGCTTCAAATCTTGATGGAGGATCTTCGGCAACGATGTACAATGATGGGAAGTTAGTAAACAAACCATCGGATATATTAGGAGAGAGGGCAATTCCATCAGCATTTATAGTAGAGTAGGTGTGAATTTATGCTAAAGAAGATTTTTGCTTATATTTTAATAGGTGTTATTTTGACTGTAACGCCTTTATATTATATAAATAACATAATTCTTGGAGATGAAAAAATAACTACAAATAAAGTAAATAGCTATAAAAGTTTTTTCATGAGTTTTAAAAAGAGCGGGACAAAGATACCTGATACAGCAAAAAATGTAGCAGTAACTTATGATGGAAGCTATATAACATATATAGATTCAGAAGTTCTTTATATAAAAAATAGCAAGGATGATAAGTTATATGATATCATTAAAGATGATGAACCTATAATATACTCACTTCCTTTGAATGATAGAAACATAATAATGTACTTTACCTATGATGGTAAGAATCTTGCAATAAAGACTTATGATATAGATAATCAGGAGATAACAGAGCATAAGTCTTTTAAAGCAAGTAATCTTAAAAAAATTTGTGATGTAAGGTATTCAAGCTATACAAACCTAATATATATATGTTCACAGACAAAAAGCTATGGAATATACAAGAATAACATATATAGAGTAGATATAATGAAAAATATATCTTTATATGCAAAGGGGAAGGAAATTGAGAATATAGGGCTTTTAAACAATAAAGATACTCTTGTTTATGAAGATAAAAATAGTAGGATTCACATAAAATCAAAAATATTTAAATATGATGGAAACAGCAAATTTAAATTTCTTGGTATTGATGATGAGGACAATATATACCTGCTCTCCTTAGAAGATGAAAAGACCATATTGGTTGTTAATGATGGTGATGTAATAGAAAAAAGATACCTTGATGATTCATCCTTTGATAGTATATTTAACAGGGACAACAAAGTTTGTCTTGTTTATAAAGATTATATTTATGATGTTATCCAAAATAAAAAAATAGATATAAAATCCGGGATTACAGTTATTGATATTAGTGACAGCCATATTGTATATAAAAATAGCAATAATAATATTGTAGTTGATAAGATATAATGGTTGAATGTTATTTAAAGGCGTGATGTTCATGAAATTTAATTATGAACCTCACGCCTTTAATACTATACAATATATTTAATCGCTTTACTATGATAATAGTTTGAATATATTCAGACAATTCGAAGTCTAACAATTATTTAAAACCAATGATATAATTAGTATAAGCTGTATAAAGGAGGTAATTTTATTGAATAAGATTATAATAGATGGAGAAAGCCTTAAAATTGATGATATAGTCAAAGTAGCAAGATATGGCTATGAAGTGGAACTTTCAATAAATGCTAAAGATAAAATAGAAAAGGCAAGAAGACTTGTTGACCGGTTTGTTGAAAATGAAAGAGTTGAGTATGGAATTACAACTGGGTTTGGAAAATTTTCTGATGTTGTAATATCAAGAGAAGATGCAAAAAAGCTTCAGAGAAACTTGATACTTTCTCATGCCTGTGGTGTGGGTGAGGAATTTGAAACTGAAATAGTAAGGGCTATAATGCTTCTTAGAGCAAATGCATTATCAAAGGGATACTCTGGAGCCAGGGTTTTAACAGTACAAACTTTAATTGATATGTTAAATAAAGGAGTACATCCTGTTATTTATCAAAAGGGTTCCCTTGGAGCAAGTGGTGATTTGGCACCTTTATCTCACATGGTTTTAACCATGATTGGGGAAGGTGAGGCTTATTATAAAGGAGAAAGGCTTCCTTCAAAGGTTGCAATGGAGAAGGCAGGAATAAATATTATAGAGCTTGAAGAAAAGGAAGGACTTGCATTAATAAATGGAACTCAAGTTATGACAGCAGTTGGAGCTCTTACTCTTTATGATGCTATAAACTTATCTAAGGCAGCAGATATAGTTTCATCTATGACAGTTGAAGGGTTAAAAGGAATTACAGACGCTTATTATCACAGAGTACATGATGTTAGACCACAGGTAGGTCAGATAAAATGTGCAAAAAATCTTTTATCTATATTAGAAGGAAGTACTCTTACTACAAAACAGGGGGAAATAAGAGTTCAAGATGCATATACACTAAGATGTATACCACAGATACATGGCGCAAGTAAGGATGCAATAGAGTATGTAAGAAAAGTTGTTGAAATAGAAATCAATTCTGCAACAGATAATCCATTGATATTTGAGGATGAGGATAGAGTCATATCAGGAGGAAATTTTCATGGACAGCCAATGGCTCTTGCAATGGACTTTTTAGGGATTGCTTTATCAGAGCTTGCTAACGTTTCTGAAAGAAGGATAGAAAGGCTTGTTAATTATCAGCTAAATGATCTTCCTCCATTCCTTACTGAAAAAGGAGGACTAAATTCGGGGTTTATGATTGCACAGTATACTGCTGCAGCTCTTGTTTCAGAGAACAAGGTCCTTGCTCATCCAGCCTCAGTTGACTCAATACCATCCTCGGCAAACCAAGAAGACCATGTAAGTATGGGTACTATTGCGGCAAGAAAGGCAAGAAATATATTATACAATGCATCAAAGGTACTTGGAATAGAATACCTTGCATCTTCTCAGGCACTATACTTTAGAGGCAATGTAAAGCTAGGAAAAGGAACAGAAAAGGCATATAATCTTATAAGAAAATATATTGAGCCTTTAGTTGATGACAGAGTTATGTATGTAGATATAAATACTGCAAGTGAACTTATAACAAATGGGAAGCTTGTTGAGGAAGTTGAAAAGGCTGTTGGAGAAATATTATAATGAAGTAAGAAATATTTTCCACAATTATATTTAATTATGTGGGAGGAAATGTATGGCGGATATAGTTATAAAAAATGCCAGAATATTAACCTGTAAATCAAGTGGACCAAAGTTCGGAAAATATATGCAGGAGCTTGGAATAATAGAAAAAGGATTTATAGCTATTGAAAATGGGATTATAAAAGAAGTAGGAGAAGGCAGTGGAGAAAGGTTTTATAATGAGCATACTAAAATAATAGACGCTAAAAATAAGACAGTACTTCCTGGTTTTGTTGATCCTCACACACATCTTGTTCATTATGGTTCAAGGGAAGATGAGCTTGATTTAAAGCTTAAAGGTGTTCCATACATTGAAATACTTAAAAGAGGCGGAGGAATTTTAAGTACAGTAAAAGCTACAAGAAGTGCCTCTAAAGACGAACTTATGAAAAAGATTAAAAAAAGCCTTGACCTTATGTTGCTTTGGGGAACTACAACTGTTGAAGCCAAATCTGGTTATGGCTTAAACTTTGAAGACGAAGTAAAATGTCTTAATGTATTAAAGGATTGCGGTCATCCTGTTGATATAGTAAGAACATATATGGGAGCCCATGCTATACCTGAAGAATATAAGCATGATAGGGAAGGCTATATAAAACTTATGACAGAGGAAGTCATACCTTATGTTGCAGAGAATAAACTTGCTGAATTTATAGATTGCTTTTGCGAAGAAGGAGTTTTTTCTATAGAGGAGAGCGAAAGAATTCTATTAAAGGGAAAAGAGTATGGGCTTAAGATAAAAATACATGCTGATGAAATAGAGCCCATGGGAGGGGCAGAACTTGCAGGGAGAATTGGTGCAGTATCTGCAGAGCATCTTGTAGCAGCCTCCGATGAAGGTATAGAGGCTATGAAAAAAGGTAATGTAATTCCAGTGCTTTTGCCAGGGACGTCCTTTTATTTAAGGCTTGGAAAGTATGCAAGGGCAAGGAAGATGATTGAAATGGGACTTCCTATTGCTCTTGCAACGGATTATAATCCAGGTACATGTCCTACTGAATCTTTGCAGAGCATTATGGTATTTGCTTCAATGGGTATGGGCCTAACCCCTTCAGAGGTTATAAATGCTATGACTATAAATGCGGCCTATGCTATATGTAGAGGAAATGAGATTGGAAGTATTGAAAAAGGGAAGAAGGCAGACGTTCTTATTATGGATGCACCTAATGAAAATTACATTATATATCACTTTGGGATAAATCATATTGATACTGTTATTAAAAATGGGGAAATAGTAGTAAGAGAAGGAATGCTATGCTATAAGGAAGGAGAATTCACATGGAATATATAGATAAAATAACAGGCAGTACAAAAGATGAGTTTTATAATAACCTTTTATTGATTATTGAAGGATTAATTTCAGGAGAAGAAGATAGTCTTGCTAATCTTTGTAATGTTGCATCAGTATTATATAATAACCTTGATGATATAAATTGGGTAGGATTTTATAGAATGAAAAATGGAGAACTACTTTTAGGGCCCTTTGGGGGGAAACCTGCTTGTGTAAGAATTAAAATTGGAAGGGGAGTTTGTGGAAGTGCTGCTAGGGATAAAAGGACTTATGTGGTAGCTAATGTTCATGAATTTGAAGGGCATATAGCCTGTGATAGTGCTTCAAACTCTGAAATAGTTGTACCCATTATAAAAGATGATGTAGTTTTTGGTGTTTTGGATATAGATAGCCCAATTTTTAATAGATTCGATGAAACCGATAGGATTTATCTTGAAAAGCTTGTTGAAAAACTTAATCAGTATATAAAATGGGAAGATATTTCAAGGATATGATTTAGAAAGACTCGGTATTTAATAAAATCCGAGTCTTTTATAAATTTAATTTAATTCATAAAGGGTTCCAAATCTATATCCTTGCTTTTTTAATTCTTTTATTACAGAATCAAGGATGTTTGCATTTGTTTTTGAAACAGCATGAAGGAGCATAATTTCACCGTTGTGTGTACTTGACATTATCTTATCATAAGCATATTTTTCGCTTGGCTGCTGATCTACAAGCCAGTCTTTATAGGCAAAACTCCAAAATACAGTTTTATATCCAAGTTTTTGGGTGAGGTATAGTACCTTTTCGCTAAATTCACCCTTTGGTGGCCTGAAAAATTTAGGCATATCTATTCCGGTTACATCTTTAAAAGCAGCTTCAGTATCAGTAAATTCTTTAGTAAAAGATTCAATGTTGTTTGCTATTGATGGCATTGATGGGTGTGTTGAACTATGGTTACAGACTATATGCCCTTCATTTACCATTCTTTTTATAAGGTCTGGTTCTTTTATTATATAATGTCTTGTTACGAAAAAAGCAGCTTTTACATCGTTAGATTTAAGGATATCAAGTATAACAGAGGTATAACCGATTTCATATCCTTCATCGAAGGTTATATATATTACCTTTTTTGACGTATCTCCTAAATAATATCCGGAATATTTATCAAGTATGGTTTTATGTTCCATTGGAATTGAAGGAGGAACATGATTTTTATTTGGACCAAGTCCCCAGGGGATAGTTTTGTTGCTAAGGTTGCTGGGGGTATCAAAGTCTGTTGTTGTTGATTGATTTGCTATATCACCTTGGTTAATATTTAAATTTAATGAATTATTGTTAGATTTTGGAGGCATTTGAGAGCTTTTTTGGCAAGAAATTGTTAATAGAAAAAATACTGCTAAAAATAGTGAAAGCATTTTCTTCATTTTGATACCTCCTCATACTTAATATATCCACAATATTAAAAATAATGCTATATAGAATTTACATAATAGTATATAATAAATGCATAAAACTTTGTGGGGGATTGTTATGCTTGAAGAATTTAAAAAAGATGTGCAAAACTTATATCATGATATAATAAACTCAAATAATGTTGATATAAAAAGTTTTAAGTCAAAATGGAATGTTGAAACCTTTATTGCAGACGTATATCAAAGCCTCTGTAAAAAGGAGCTTAGAAAAGAAACAGGAAGTTTTTATACTCCTATTGAAATAGTCGAGTTTATGGTGGATAAAGCTCTTGATGAAATTGATATAAATAAAAATTTGAATTTTAAAGTATTGGATCCTTCCTGTGGAGGAGGATATTTTTTAATACTTTTTTATGAAAAGCTTAAAGAGAGGATGAAAAGCTTAGGAATTGAGAAAGCAGAAGATTATATAATTAACAATAATATTTTCGGATGTGATATTGATGAATATGCTGTTATGATAACGTTTATTGAACTATATGAAAGGAGCGGCACTTTGCCTTTAAATATAGTTTTAGGTGATTTTTTAACTTCAGAATCCCAAAAATTTGATATAGTTATAGGAAATCCTCCTTATATGGGGCATAAAATTTTAACGGGAGAATATAGAAACAAGCTTTATAATTTATATGGTGAAGTATTTTCAGATAAAGCAGATTTATCCTACTGCTTTATAAAAAAGTCTATAGATATATTAAATGAAAGAGGAAGGCTTATTTTTATAACTTCAAGGTATATGCTTGAGGCATTAAATGCAGAAGGTATAAGAAACTATATAAAAACAAATGTCCAAATAAAAAGTATTGTTGATTTTTATGGTGTAAGGCTTATAAAAGGAGCTGGAGTTGATAACATAATAATAGATTTTATAAAAGATAGGGAAAAGAAAAATATTGAATATTTTAGGCTTTTGGAAAATGCAAAGGGAAAGGGCAAAAAAGTATTTGAAGATATTAATAAAGGAGAAGATAATTTTGTAAAACATATAAGGGTTGACATGGAAAGCCTTGAAAATAAGGGCTGGGTTTTTTTAAGCAACGAAGAAAGGACTATTTTAAATAAAATAAAGGGAGTATATCTGTCAGACCTATGTGAAAGTTTTCAAGGGATTATAACTGGCTGTGATAAAGCTTTTGTACTTGAAAAGGATATGGCAATTAACATTAAAATAGAAGAAAACTTATTAAAGCCTTGGATTAAAGGTTCGAATATTGAAAAGTTTAAAGTTATACCTTCAAATCAAGTTATTATATATTCTAATTTAATAGATGATGAAAAAAAATACGAAAAAGCAATAAATTATATAAAAAGGTTAAAACCATCCCTTGAAAATAGAAGAGAGTGCAAAAAAGGACTAAGAAAGTACTATGAACTTCAATGGGGAAGAAATCAAGATGTATTTGAAGGTCAGAAAATAGTATTCCCTTATAAAGCCTCTTCAAATCGATTTGCTATAGATACAGGAAGTTATTTTAGTGCAGATGTTTATATACTTAAAATAAGGAGTATGTTTTTAAAAAATACTTCTTATGAGTATATTTGTGGGGTTTTAAATAGCAGAATATATGAGTTTTATATAAAGTCAATGGCAAAAAAGCTTGGGGACAATATGTATGAGTATTATCCAAATAAGATAATGAGGATTAAAATTCCTGAATATATAAAAGAGGTAGAAGAAGAGGTAAAGAATGTGAAGGAGGATACTATAAATAGAATTGATATGATTTTATGCAGATTTTTTAATATAACTTCAGAGGAATATGAGATAATAAGGAGCTGGTGTTTGTGATATATGTTGGAACATCAGGATATAGCTATGATGATTGGAAAGGTGAATTTTACCCTGAAGATATTAATGATTCTAATATGCTTGAATTTTATTCAAGGCATTTTTCCTTTACTGAGATTAATTCAACATATTATAAAATGCCGAACTATTTTATGTTTAAAAGCCTAAATGAAAAGACACCTGATGAGTTTAAGTTTTCCGTAAAAGCCTATAAAGGTTTTACCCATGATAGGAATTTAGGAAAGGATGATGCAATAAAATTTATTGAAGCACTAAAACCAATAAAGAGTAGTGGAAAGCTTTCCTGTATTATTTTCCAATTTCCATATTCTTTTCACAATACAAGTGATAATGCTGAGTATATTAAAAGGGTAAGAGAATATTTTAATGGAGAAGAGATTCTTTGTGAGTTTAGAAATTCTAATTGGGTAAAAATAGAGGTTATGGAATTTTTAAAAGAGCATTCTATAGGCTGGGTATGTGTTGATGAGCCAGATATTAAAGGCCTTATAAAGCCTATAGTCGCAGTAACTTCAAATATAGGTTATATAAGGTTCCACGGGAGAAACGCTAAAAAATGGTATAACCATGAAGTTGCCTATGAAAGGTATGACTATATGTATTCAGAAAAGGAACTTTTAGAGTGGATATCAAAAATTAAATTTATTGAAAAACACAGCTGTGAAACTTTTGTTGCTTTTAATAATCATTTTAAAGCTAAAGGAGCTAAAAATGCTTCTATGTTAAAAAGATTGATGCAAAATTAGGAGGCTATGTACTATTTAGTTTATTTTAACTTTTAAAAGTGCATAGCCTCTTAATTTTTTATTGCTTTAAAGGGTGATAAATTACAATTAAGAAATAAAAACTTATTGAACAAATATTTCTCTTGGTTTCTGTAACAGATATAATTGACATAAAAATATACAAAATAAGTAACCGTCCCTCTTTATTTCACTAAAAAATTTTGTGTTTGGTATTTATTTTTGAAAGGAATGTTGTATAATATAATTAACGAACTTTTGTTCGGAGGGGTGGTTATGGGAACGATATTACATGTGGATTTAAACGCCTTTTATGCTTCTGTTGAACAGGCTAATGATTCAAGCCTTGCTAATCTTCCTATTGCAGTTGCTGGTGATAAGGAAAAAAGGAATGGCATCATACTTACAGCATCTTATGAGGCAAGGGCTTATGGTGTTAAAACTGGAATGACAATAAATGATGCTAAAAAATTATGTCCTGATATTATATTTGTAAAGCCTCACTTTAAAGAATATATGAAATACTCAATGAAGGTTATGGATATATTAAGAAGCTTTAGTCCTGATGTTGAGGTTTTTAGTATAGATGAGGCTTGGGTTGATGTTACTGGCTGTGAAAGGCTTTTTGGAAGTGGAGTTGAGATAGCGGATAAAATAAGATACATGATAAAAAAGGAGCTTAATATTACCGCAAGTGTAGGGGTATCTTATTGCAAACTTATGGCAAAAATAGCATCGGATCTTAAAAAGCCTGATGCTACAAGTATAATAAATAGGGAGGATGTACCAAAGATAGTATGGCCTCTTCCAGTTGAAGATTTAATTGGCGTTGGGAGAAAAATGAAGGTAAAGCTTAATGAAATAGGCATATTTACGATTGGAGATATTGCTAATACTCCTCAAAAAGTTCTGGAGCAAAAGTTTGGAAAGATTGGTAGATATCTTTGGTATTTTGCTAATGGTATAGATAATTCTAAAGTATCTTCAAGGGAAGATGAAATAAAAGGGATAGGCAATTCAATAACAACTCCAAGGGATATAAAAAGTTATGAAGAGGCAAGTGAAGTTTTAATGGTCCTTTGTGAGAGTGTTGGTAAAAGATTAAGAGATTGTGGACTTGAAGGGAACGTAGTTGAAGTGATGATAAAGACGAAGGATTTTAATACCTTTATAAGACAGAGGAAGATACATAATTATATTGATACTGCTTTTGATATACATAATGAAGCGATAAAACTTCTTTATGAGAACTGGGATGAGACGATTCCTTTAAGGCTTCTTGGAGTTAGGGTAACAGGCCTTAGACCATTGCAGGGGTTTAAGCAGATAAGTTTTTTTGAAGAGAAAAAGAAACTTAAAAATGAAAAGATTGAAAGGTGCATGGATAGCATAAGGGAAAAATACGGTTATAATTCTGTATTTAGGGCATCGCTTATGGTAAATGAGGTAAGAAACCTTGTAAATATAGTTAGCGATGAAGAATGGAAGCATAAGAATCCTTTTAATAAAGGAGGAGGAAGGCTTTGAAAATGGTAAGAGAAGTTGTTGATACTATGGTACTTTTTGAAAAATCCTCAGTAAATCCACTTGTAGTAACTTGCAGCCGGGGAACTTTTAGAGTAAATAGAGTAATTAAGATGTGGAAAGAGAGAAGGAGCCTTAGGGAGTGCTTTATATATCTTTGTCAGGTGGAAGGGAGAGAAAATCCTGTTGAGCTTAGATGGGATATTGAAAGCAACAAATGGTTTATTGAAAAACTTTAAAAATGCCACCCAAGTAGTAATGCTTGTTGCTACTTGGGTGGCATTTTTTATTCAATGACATCTTTAACGTATTTTGGCAATACGAAACATGCTTTGTGAAGCTCAGGAGTGTAGTATTTTGTATCGAGGTTTGGAATCTTTGAAGTATCAACTTGGGATGGATCATACTTTTTAGATCCTACTGTGAAGCTCCAGTATCCTCCAGGGTATGTAGGAATAGCTGCCATAAAAAGCTTTGTTATAGGGAATATTGATTTTGCATCATTAAATACTTTCTTTACAGTATCGGGAAGGAAAAATGGAGTTTCTGTCTGAGCTATGAATAACCCATCTTCAGTTAATGCTTCATATATATCCTTATAAAAGTTTCCTCCAAACAATCCTTCAGCTATGCTAAATGGATCTGTTGAATCAACAATGATTACATCAAATTCATTTTTGTGTTCTTTAACGTATTTTATGCCATCTCCAACGAAAATTTCGCAGCGCTTATCATCAAGAGCACAGCTGATTTCAGGAAGATATTTCTTGCATTCTATTATTACATCTTCATCGATTTCGCATAAAACTGCTTTTTCTACAGAAGGATGCTTTAGTATTTCTCTTATAGCTCCTCCGTCTCCTCCACCAACTACTAAAACCTTTTTAGGGTTAGGGTGAGTAAATAGAGGAATGTGAGTAATCATCTCATGGTATACGAATTCATCTTTTATTGTTGTTTGAACAATTCCATCAAGTACAAGCATTCTTCCAAAGGCTTCAGTATCTACTATAGCTAAATCTTGAAATTTAGTCTTTTTTCTAACTAAAGTTTCTTTTATTTTATAGGTCATTGCTGCGTTTTCAATTTGCATTTCCCTAAGCCACATTTCCATAAAGCATCTCTCCTTTCCAGATTCATATCAATCCCTTAATTCACATATTGCATTTTATCATTAAAAATAAAATAATACAATAGCAAAGGGGAGCATAACTTTATTATATTTAAGTCAATTAACTTTAAAAAGTAACCGGTCATGATTAAAAGTAGCCACAACGACGGCATGAAAAAGTTTGTGGTTTATAAAAGGTAACAGGAGGGACGGTTACTTATTATATTAAATAAATATAATATTTTATGGATGTCCCCCTAATTTTGCAGATATTGTGTATAAAATAAGTAACCGTCCCTTAGCTTGTACTTTTTTCCTTTTTTGTAAAGGTACATTTTCACACGAACCGTCCACAAAAAATGATTATTTCTTTTCTTTATTGACATATAATAATATAGATGATATTCTATTTTTGTATTAAATAGGTTTCTAATGTTAAGGGGGAGTAGCTGCCTTTTTAGGTGGTAAAGTCAACATGCTGGCATTTTGCCTGGCTTTACCTGACTTTGTCAAGTGAGACCTTTAACACAGTGGGTTCCCATTGTGTTAAGGTCTTTTATTTTTACTTTAAATTTAATACGAAGGAGGCTAATTTATGGCATTTTTGAAAACATTTCTACTTGTTTTAATTGCAGAAATTGGAGACAAAACTCAGCTTATGTGTATGGCCTTTGCAAGCAGATATAAGGTTAGAGATGTTGCCCTTGGAGTTGGAGTTGCAATATTTCTTTTAAATGGTATTGCAGTAGCTGTTGGAAGTTTATTAGGTTCTATAATACCTTTTAACTATATAAAGATAGTGGCAGCAATTTGCTTTATAGCCTTTGGGCTTTGGACTATAAAAGGTGAAGATGAGGATGAAGAGGATGTTGAGAAAAAAACCAATTTGGGTCCAGTTATAACAATAGCAGCTACTTTTTTTATTGCAGAACTTGGAGATAAAACTCAGCTTATGACATTAACCCTTGCTGCCAATTTTAAACAGCCTATTCTTGTACTATTAGGTTCAATCCTTGGAATGTTTGTAGCAGATAGCCTTGGAATTGTTGGAGCAGCATGGCTTAAAAAATATGTACCAGATGCGTTAATGAAATGGGCAACAGCAATAATATTTTTAGTATTTGGAATAATAACTTTGTATGAGGCAGTTCCTAAAAGCTATCAACGGATGCAGTATATATTACCTTTTATATTAGTTCTTGGAATACTTATCTATATAATTGGTTTTAAATATAATAAAAATCAAGAAACTCTTAAATAAAAAATGTATAGAATATAAAAATAGTGGGCATAATACTAAGTGGTATTCATGCCTTTTTTAATTTTTTATATAATATTAAAATAAAATTGAAGGAAAAAATTACAATATATAGAATATATAACTTATTATGGATTGGGGGGATGTAGATGTATTTAAAATTCAGTAAAAAAGATAATACTATCATAGTTATGATGTCGGGAGAACTTGATCATCACTCAGCAGAAAACGTGAGAATAAAGATTGACAACAAAATAGATGAATTTGGAAGCAAAAATCTTATTTTTGATTTTTCAGATGTTAATTTTATGGACAGCTCGGGAATTGGAATTATATTAGGCAGATATAAAAAAATCAATGAGTATGGAGGTAAGGTTGCAATTGTAAATCTTAAGCCTCACATAAAAAGGGTTTTTGAACTTGGGGGTCTTTTTAAAATAATAAAAGAATATGAAAGCGTTGAAGAAGCTATTTCAAATTTTTAAGGGGGATGTACTATGAATCATAATGAGATAAAAGTTGAGTTTCCAAGCAAATCACAAAATGAAGCTTTTGCAAGGGTTGTTGTTGCAGCTTTTGCTTCACAGCTTGATCCTACGATTGAGGAGCTTGCTGATGTAAAAACAGCAGTTTCGGAAGCTGTTACTAATGCAATAATACATGGCTATGAAAATACAATAGGTACAGTTACTATAAAATGCAGCATAGATGGAAGAAAGTTGACGGTAGAGGTAATAGATTATGGAAAGGGAATAGAGGATGTACAGCTTGCAAGGCAACCTCTTTATACATCAAGGCCGGAGCTTGAAAGATCGGGTATGGGATTTACTGTTATGGAAACTTTTATGGATACCCTTGAGGTGGAATCTAAGTTAGGTGAAGGAACAAGAGTCATAATGACTAAAGAGTTCAAATCTGCATAACCTGGGGGAATAGCTATGAAAAGTAATGAGCCAGATAGCAATAGAATTCCAAATCAAGAGGAGATAATGGAACTTGTAAAGAAAAGCCAGATGGGAGATAAAGAGGCTCAAGATAAACTTGTAAGAGCAAATATTGGTTTGGTTTCTGTTATAGTTAAAAAATTTTTAAACCGTGGATATGAATATGAAGATCTTTTTCAAATAGGATGTATAGGACTTATAAAGGCAATAAAGAATTTTAAAAGTGATTTTAATGTTAAGTTCTCTACTTATGCTGTTCCAATGATAATGGGAGAGATAAAGAGATTCGTAAGGGATGATGGAATAATAAAAGTTAGTAGGAACATGAAAGAGACTGCAAGAAAGGTAAAAATTGCAAAGGAGAAGCTTGTTAAAGAGTATGGTAGGGAAGTTACTATTGAAGAGATATCAAAAGAACTTAGTATAACATCAGAAGATGTTATACTAAGCCTTGAAAGTTTAAATGCCCCTGAATATCTTTATGAAACAATTCATCAGGACGATGGCTCTCCAGTGCTTTTAATTGATAAATTAAGTGAAGAAAAGGATTATGGTTCTGATGTTACAGATAAGGTGGCTCTAAAGGAGATAATAAATACTTTAGAGCCAAGGGCAAGGCAAATAATAATACTGAGATATTTTAAAGATATGACTCAAAGTCAAATAGCAGAAATACTTGGAATATCTCAAGTACAAGTTTCAAGAATTGAAAAGAAGGTACTTGATTATATGAGAAAAACGATGACCTATTAAACCACAGCTTTGGCTGTGGTTTTTTGTATTAAATAAGCATTTTTATGGGAAACTATAGATAGTGGAGGTGGTTTTATGTTTTACAAGTCAAAGAGGCAAGATATTTCTAATATAAAACAAATAGAAGACAAAAATTCAAGATATGATTATGGTAAGGTAAAGGTAGATTTAGCATCGGGGTTGGTTGGGGATAATGAAAAAATTAGGGATAGCAGGTGATACTATGGAAAAAAAGTTAGAGAAAAGATTAAGTGAAGAGTTTAAAAATATGGTAGATAAAAATAATCCTGAGTCTTCTATTATAAAAGATTGTATTTATGCCTTTGTAATAGGAGGTCTTATATGCGATGTTGGACAATTTTTTATGAATTTATTTCTATCCCTTGGAGTACCACAAGAAAATGTAGGATATTATGTTGCTACTGTGATGGTATTTCTTGGGGCATTTTTAACTGGTTTAGGAATTTATGATAATATTGCAAAATACGCAGGAGCAGGTACAATAGTGCCTATTACAGGTTTTGCAAATTCTATTGTTTCGCCTGCAATGGAGTTTAAAAGGGAAGGATATATACTTGGAGTAGGCGCAAGGATGTTTATAATTGCAGGGCCTGTACTTGTATATGGCATTTCTTCCTCAGTAATTGTTGGAATAATATATTATTTCATAAAGTATTTTGCAAAATGAGGTGAAAAGATGGCTGTAAAAAAAATTGGTGTTCAAACTATAAAGTTTTATAATCCACCATCTATAATAGAAACAGCTACAATAACTGGTTCTAAAGAAGGGCAAGGACCTCTTGGAGAGTATTTTGATGTTGTTTTAAGTGATGATTTATACGGTGAAAAATCTTGGGAAAAGGCAGAAAGTAAGATGACGAGGGAAGCAGTAAAGCTTGCTATAAATAAAGCAAATCTTCACCCAGAAGATATAGATTATATGTTTTCAGGAGATCTTTTAAATCAAATAATATCATCAAGTTTTGCAGCAAGGGAACTTCAGATACCTTTCTTTGGACTTTATGGTGCCTGTTCTACAATGACAGAATCATTAAGCCTTTCTGCTATAGTTATAGATGGTGGATATGCAGATTATGTAATTGCTGCAACATCAAGTCATTTTGCATCTGCAGAAAGACAGTACAGATTTCCTCTTGAATATGGGGGACAAAGGCCTCCAACATCACAGTGGACAGTTACAGGGGCAGGTGCAGCTCTTTTATCATCTAAAGGTGATGGCCCATATATAACTTATGCTACTACTGGAAGAGTATTAGATTTTGGGGTTAAGGATGCCAATAACATGGGAGCAGCTATGGCACCTGCAGCTGCTGATACAATATTAAGGCATTTTAAAGATACAGGATTTAAACCTTCAGATTATGACCTTATTATAACTGGGGATCTTGGCAAAGTTGGCAAGGAGCTTGCAGTTGAGCTTGTTAAAAAAGGAGGTTATGATATTTCAGGCATTTATACAGACTGTGGAGTTGAGATATATGATCTTTCTGATCAAGATGTTCATGCAGGAGCGAGTGGATGCGGTTGTTCAGCTGTTGTGTTTTGTGGATATCTTTACAGGGCATTAAAAGAAGGTAAATTTAAAAAGATACTCCTAATATCAACGGGTGCATTGCTTAGTCCAACAAGCAGCCAACAGGGAGAGTCTATTCCTGGCATAGCTCATGCAGTTACAATTGAAAGGAGTGTATGATATGGATTATATTAGGGCCTTTATAGTTGGAGGCTTTATTTGTGTAATAGGACAAATACTTATGGATAAAACTAAACTAACTCCTGCAAGAATACTTGTTGCCTTTGTAACTTTAGGAGTTATACTTGGAGCACTTGGGTTTTATGAGCCTCTTGTAAAATATGGTAAAGCAGGTGCTACAGTTCCTCTCCCTGGATTTGGCTATTCACTTGCTAAAGGAGCTTTTAAAGGAGTAGATGAGTATGGGCTTATAGGGGCTTTTACAGGAGGTGTTACAGGTACTGCAGCAGGGATTGCAGCAGCGGTATTTTTTGGTTATATAATGGCTATAATATTTAGTCCTAAAATGAAAAAATAGGAGTATAAATTATGAAAAGAAAAGTTATATTAGTTACTGATGGAGATTTATGTGCTAAAA
Source organism: Caloramator sp. E03 (assembly GCF_006016075.1). Lineage (NCBI taxonomy): Bacteria > Bacillati > Bacillota > Clostridia > Eubacteriales > Clostridiaceae > Caloramator > Caloramator sp. E03. The sequence goes on from NZ_CP040093.1 coordinate 2,334,704, forward strand.
AGGCAGTTGAAATTGCAACTGCTAATATAGGAGGAAGGTGTATATCAAGGTCAGCAGGTAATCCTACACTCCTTAGTGGGGAGGAGATAGTTGAATATATAAAACAGGCAAAAAATGATCCTGTTGTTGTAATGGTTGATGACAGAGGAAATACAAACAAAGGGAGTGGGGAGGAGGCAATGGAATATATTTTAAAATGTGATGATATAGAAGTATTAGGTGTTATTGCTGTGGCATCTAATACAAATGGAGTTACTGGCATAAAAGTTGATTACTCTATAGATAGAAATGGTAAAGTAACTAAAAATGCAGTAGACAAACATGGAATTGAAAAAAAAGATAAGATTGTAAAAGGAGATACAGTTGATGTACTAAATAAAGTTAAGGTACCTTTAATAATAGGAATAGGAGATATAGGGAAAATGGATGGATATGATGATACCGATATTGGTGCTCCTATAATTACAAAAGCTATGGAAATGATATTAGAGAATAGAAAAAATATAGAATAAGAAAAGAAATAATTTGAAATTTATTATTAGGGCATTTGCCCTTTTTATATTTAGTTTACTTGTTATTTAAATCATAGATTCATATTGACTTGAAGTTAACTCAAAGTGTTATAATACTATATTGGGGTATATAATATGTAGTTCTAATGAGTTTTTTGTGTTCTTGTGAAAAAAAGTTTAAAAATGGAGAACATTATTTAGAAATAGAAGCATTTAAAATGGTATTTTGCAATAAATCAAGGTAGGATAGGGGGAAGTAATGTTGTTGTTTAGGGAAATATCTATAAAGGATAAGGAGCTTTTTAAGAATATTGAATATATAAGTTCAGATTATGTATTTTCATATATTTATATGTACAGTGAGCTATACAAATTAAAAATATATCATGATGATAGGACAATAATTATACACTCAGGAGCTCAAAAGCCCTCTTTCTATATGCCCTTGGGTGATACGGAATATGGTATAAAACTTATTTTAAAATACTGTCAAAGGCAAAAGATTAAACCTCATTTTACAAAGATACCAGTTAGCCATATTGAAATATTTAAAGCTATGAATTTTAAAATAAAGGAAGATAGAAATTCATTTGACTACATTTACTCTAACTTGGCTTTATCTACTTATGAAGGTCCGAAGTTTCAAAAGCAGAGGAACAATGTTGCAAATTATCTAAAAACAAATACTCCAATTTATAGCTGTGATATAGTTAATAACATTGAAAAATGTAAAGAATTTACACTGAAATACTATGCTGGAACTGATGTTGTGCAGCCTACTTTAAAAATACTTGATTGTATAGAGGAGTTTAATTTAAAGGGAGGCATAGTATGGAATGGCAGCGATATTAATGCATACAATATATATGAAATAATATCTGACAATATGGCCATTTCCCATGTAGAACTTACTAATAATAGCCACAGGGGAGTTCATGCATATATGATAAATGAGATGTCTAAAAATATGGATGTTGAATTTATTAACAAGGAGGATGATATGGGCTTACCCGGACTTAGAAGGTTTAAAGAGAGGTACAATCCTTATGCTCTTCTTGTAAAGTATTCTGCATATCCTAATTTTCATCTATAGAATAAAAAGGAAGGTAAACCTTCCTTTTTATAATGAAATTAAATATACATCTGATCCCAATATCTTATCATTTTTGAGCCCCATTTTACATCTATTGATGGCAGTGGTAAGTTATAAGCTAACTTTAAAGATAATTCTAACATATTTACGCCTGCACCAAGGTTAGCAACCAATGAACCTGATACCCTAGGGTTTATTTCGATTAGCTTTGGTTTACCGTCCTGTGCATATTTAAACTGTATATTTATATTATAAGAAAGGTTTAAAGCTTTAATTATTCTTTTTGATATATCAATTATTTCCTCATTCTTTTCTATAATAGATTTAACTGCTACTCCCATAGATGTTTCTACTCTACGTCGGGGAATAGTAACAATTGTTTCGCCATCTTTACAAACACAATCCACACTATATTCATCGCCTGGCAAGTATTCCATAACGAGAATATCTGGAATATCATTGTAATGTTTCAAGTAACTTTTTAACATTTTCCAAGATATTTTAGTGTTTAGCCCTTCGTTTAAAATATCAACCTTTTCATCTGTTATTATATAGAATCCTTTACTACCTTCAGAAGATGCAGGCTTCATACATACTGTTTTGTCAGGATACCCAAGGTTTTGTATAGCTTTTTCAATTTCATCCAATGTAGATACACATATATATTCAGGTATGAAATCGCAACAAGCAAAATAATCATATAAGGCTTTCTTGTTATTTGCAATACTAAGCTTTTCAGTATCAGGTGTTACTATTATTTTTACTCCTAATTTATCAAATATTGGAATGTTTTTTGATAATGGAACTAATTCATCACCGTATTGTGGTATTAAAGTAGTAATTCTTTCATTTTGACAAATAACTTTTATTTTTTCTATATAATCTGGGGCTTCTCCATTAGGTACTATATATTTCTTATCAGATATTGAAAAGCCTAAGGAATTTTTATTTTTCCTATCAGCTGTAACTATATCTATATTAATATCATTAATATTCTTTAGCATTTTTAAGTCCGATATTGTGCCCATACTGTCTGATATTGTCCATAATACTTTTAAGTTCATAGAATTTCCTCCAAAATGTATGTTTAAAGTAAAAGCAGGGATTTGGCAAGAAACTCTTATAATAGTCTATTTCTTGACAAATCCCAACTGTAATCATAATAAAACCATTTACTTTTTTGCTTTTATAGTCCTATGGTGTGGCAATTGGTGTTCCAGATTCATTAATTTGATTAATAAGTTCTGTCGGGAGTACGTAAGGATCATCTAAAAGGGTAGCCCTTGATTTTGCATCCCTTTTAATAAATACTTTTCTACTGATATATTCTGAAGGCGTATCCCAAGATGCAAGTTTACCAGTTCTAATATCTATATCTGCAGTTGTATGAATGTCACATATTTCAACAGGTTGAGTTCCATCGATGAATAGCTCACTTCTTATTCTTGAACCTCTTGGATCTTGTGCACATATATCAGAGGGAGCCTTTCCTGAATCTATACATATTTCACTTTTTACTATTCCAGATGGAACTTGGAAATCAACTACATCAAGATTTTTGTGAACTTGTTTCATTATGTCTCCCCACATTCTTGCAGCAAGAGAACTTGTAAGATTTGTAACTTTAACCTTTGGCTGATCATGACCTATCCATATTGCACCGGAATAGTAAGGAGTAAATCCACAGAACCATGCATTTGTGTTGTCGCTTGCAGTACCTGTTTTACCTGCAGCAGGCATTGCACCAAGGTTTGCTGATGCTCCTGTTCCACCAGCTGATAAAACTCCTTTTAACATATCAGTCATTATATATGCAGCTTGGGGAGATAAAGACTTCGACTGTTCAGAAGTCTTCTCAAGTATTACATCTCCATTCCTATCAGTTACTTTTGTATACATTATTGGTTCAGAATAAATTCCTCCATTTCCGAATACACCATAGGCTGCAGCCATCTCATAAGGAGTAACTCCTTCTGTCATACCTCCAAGTGCCATTGCTGCTGTATTTTTATCATCATTTTTAATGGTTGTTATATGAAATTTATTTTGAAGATAATTGATTGATGTGTTAACACCAACTTGAAGCTGAAGTTTTACAGCAACAAGGTTAACTGAGTGCTTTATAGCATCTCGTATTGTAATATATCCTCTGAATTTACCATCTGCGTTTTTAGGATCCCAGCCCTTATTTGCTTTAACAAAGTCCGATGGCATAGGAGAATCTTCTATTACAGTTCCTGCCGTTGCAAGCTTTGTATCTATAGCAGGACCATATACTGCAAGAGGTTTTATTGAAGAACCGGGCTGTCTTGCAACTTCTGTTGCTCTATTTAGTGACATTAGATCATGGGCACCACGCCCTCCTACAATAGCCCTTACTTCTCCAGATTTGTAATCAAATATAACAGCTGCTGCCTGAGGTTGCACAATTGATTTTGATTTACCATCAGCTGAATAATATTGTAAGTCTTTGCTAAGCTTAAGATTGCTATAGTATTTGTCATTATCTATAACTGATTGGGCAACCTCTTGTATATTTGTGTCAATTGTTAAATAAATATTATATCCACCTATTCTAAGCTTTTGCTTTGCTTCACTTTCAGTCATACCGTATTTTTCGGCAAAGTCCTTTGCAATCTGTTCTATTGCAGGTTCAATAAACCACTGGTATTTCATAGACATTGCTGTTTGTTTGCTTTGAAATTTGAGCTTATAATTTAATGCTGAATCATATTCATCCTTTGTAATATATCCAAGTTCAAGCATCTTTGAAAGCACAGTTTTCTGTCTATCTAAAAGATCCTTTGGGTTTTCGGTATTTTTCTTGCTATAGGGGTTATATTTAGATGGGTTTTGAGTAATTCCTGCAAGCAATGAACACTCTGCAAGATTAAGCTGGCTTACATCTTTCCCAAAGTAAAGCATAGAAGCAGCCTGTACACCCCAAGTATTATTTCCAAGAAGTATTGTATTAAGGTAAGCTTCAAGTATTTGTTCTTTGCTTAATTGCCTTTCAAGTTGTATTGCAAGATAAGCTTCCTGAATCTTTCTTGTTATATTCTTTTTAGGTGATAAAGCATAGTTTTTAATTAGCTGTTGAGTTATTGTAGATGCTCCCTGAGCCTTTGACATAGTTTTTATATCATACCATAGTGCTCCAAATATTCTTTTTATATCAATTCCATGGTGAGTCCAAAACCTTTCGTCTTCAATAGCAACAAATGCATTTTGAAGATTCTTAGGTATCTGCTTTAATGGTACTACATTTCTGTTTTCACTTCCTGAAAAATCCTCGATATATTTTCCATTCATGTCATATATCTTGCTGCTTTGCTTTAAATTGTTTATTATATCTGTATTTAATGTAGGAGCTGATTTAAGTACAGCAATTACAGCACCTGTTGCAGCAGCTGTTGATAACAGGATGATTATTAATATAATAATGAGGAATTTTTTACCAATACCAGAGCCTTTTTTCTTTACTTTTTTTCTCTTTCTTCTGCTTTCCTGTTCCATAATTGACCTCCTTTAAGTATGGTTGTACAAATATAAGGCCCTATAGCTTTTTTATACATTATATCATATTTTATAAATAATAAAAAATTCTTTGGTATATTAAACCATATTATTCTGTAACAAAACCTATTTTTAAAGCATAAAATAATAAGAAGGGGGGATTTTATGAATGCACCCTTTAAAAAGAGAAAAATTAAAAGTATAGCATTTTTAATTATTATATTTGCATTCATATTATTTATATTCTATAAGCTCGATAAAGAGCTTAAGCCTGTCATGATGGCTCTTTGTGATGCAGAGGCAAGAATAATTGCAATGGAAACTATAAACGGTACAATAAGAGAAGAATTTGGGAGTAAAATATCTTATGATGATATTATGAATATAAAGACCGATAAGGATGGGAATATCGTTATGATACAGGCAAATACTGTAGAACTAAACAGGATAGGTTCAGATGTAGCCTTATCGGTACAAAAAAGGATACAAAGTATAGGAGTAAGGGGAGTCAAAATTCCCCTTGGGGTTCTTGCTAAAAACGATTTATTTGCATACTATGGTCCTAAAATTACCTTTAAAATGCAGCCTGTAGGTTCAGTTGTTACAAGCTATCGTTCAGAGTTTCAGGCAGCAGGTATAAACCAGACAAGACATATTGTTTATCTTGATGTTACCTCAACTATTCAAGTTGTAATACCTCTTGCAAGGAATGTGGTAACAGTAACCTCTAATATACCAATAGCTGAAAGCATAATCGTTGGAAAGGTTCCTAACACTTATGCAAACATAGAAGGAACCAAATTAGATGATATTATAAAAAAATAAAGCCATTTAGGCTTTATTTTTCTTCCCAGTTGAATATATAAGGCTTATTTCTATAATAATCTCCATAGTTAAGTCCATATCCGACAACGAAAACGTCTGGAATAGTAAAACATTTATAGTCTGGAACAATATCTACTTTTCTTCTTTCAGGTTTATCTAAAAGTACACAGCATTTTATACTGTTTGGATTATACTTTTTAAGGTATTCCTTTACGAATTTCATAGTAATTCCTGTATCTATTATATCGTCAACTATTAAAACATCATATCCTTCTATATTATCTGAAACATCTTGTACTACTTTAACGGTACCTGATGATGTTTCGCTGTGGCCATAGCTTGAAGTAGCCATAAAACCAATCATTAAGGGAATGTCTATTTTTCTAACAAGGTCAGCAGTAAATATAAAACTACCACGAAGTAATGATAATATATAAAGCTTTTGTTTTTATAGTCTTCTGATATTGTTTTAGCAACTTCTACTATTTTTTCAGATATTTCATCAGCTGATATAAGTATGTTTTCTTTTTTACCTTCCATTAATCCTACTCCCTTCATTTTGCCTTTGCTTAAAATTAGGATAAAATATTGATGGTATTTTGTCAACAATTAAGAATTGGATTTTAGATTTGATTCATTGTATAATTAAATGCAACAGGTAAAAAATATTTAAACCATAGTGAAAATCATGTATGATATAGGTGACAAATCCAAACATACAGGAGGTTTTCACTATGGTTCATAAAAATAATTATAACACACCTATACGTTCTTTTAAACATCTGAAATCTTATGAACGTGGAGAAATTTTTGCCTTGCTTAAAGAAGGTAAAAGTATTCGTTATATTGCTAAAAAATTAGGACGAAGTCCAAGTACTATAAGCCGTGAAATTAAACGTGGTACTGTATCACAATTAAAAAGTGATTTATCTTATTATTCAAGTTATTTCCCTGAAACTGGGCAAGCTGTCTATAAAAATCACCGCTCAAATTGCGGAGCAAAAATTAAATTGGCTAAAGTAGAAACCTTTATAAAATTTGCAGAAGAAAAAATCCGTAAAAATAATTGGTCTGTTGATACTGTCGTTGGTTATTGCAAAACTGATCCTTCTTGGAAAGATGAGTTCATTGTTTCAACTAAGACCTTATATAACTATATTGATAGAGGATTTTTATCTATACGTAATATAGATTTACCTTTAAAAACACATTTAAAACCTAAAAAGAAAAGAATTAGGGAGAACAAACGCCTTTTAGGTAAAAGTATTGATTTAAGGCCTGAACAAATTAATTCTCGTCAAGAATTTGGACATTGGGAAATAGATACTGTTATAGGTAAAAAATCAGGCGATAAAGCTCTTTTAACTTTAACAGAACGTAAATCCCGTTATGAAATAATAATGCTTTTAGATAATAAAGATGCTAAGTCTGTTGATGATTCTATAAAGAGACTTATGGAAGTATATAAGGATAATTTTAAAAAGATTTTCAAGAGTATTACGGCAGATAATGGAGTTGAATTTAGTAATTTACAATTCATTCTTAAAAAATATGATGTTGAGGTATATTATACCCATCCCTTTTCTTCTTTTGAAAGAGGAACTAACGAACGACATAATGGTCTTATACGTCGTTTTATCCCTAAGGGAAAGAGTATAAAGGATATATCTATTGATACCATTAAAAGAATTCAAAATTGGATGAATACACTCCCACGAAAATTACTAAATTACAAAACTCCTGAAAAATTTTTTACGAGGAATTATTAAAAATAGCCTAAATCATATTATGAATATTGTAGATGCCACTTGTGGTATGTCAAGGGTAAAGCTACGCCTGCTACGCAGCCCTTGACATACCCCTGCGTGACATATAGATTGATAATTAAGATGGATTTAAGGCTATTTTGACTATTTTTAGTCCTTATACTACATGATTTTTCACAGAGTGTTGCATTTATTATTGCAATTTAAGTGGATTTTAGATTTTTTAAGCATGTTGTATAATATAAATGCAAAGGAGATGATGCTATGATAAGAGGAAATATTGAGGGAATTAAAAAGATATACATTGAGGAACTTGAAAAACTTTATGAGGTTGAATGTGATAAAAATCTTTTAGTGCCTTTTGATATAATGAATGTAATATGCAGAATATCTTCTGAAATAAACAGAGAGATATCTGTATATATAAACAGAAGGGGAAAGGTTATAGACGTTGGTATAGGAGATAGTGGGACTGTTAGTCTTGAAGCACTTTCAGAAAAAAGAAACGAATTAGGACTTTCAGGTATAAGATGTATTCATACTCATCCATCAGGTGAGGCTATGCTATCATCTGTTGATGTTACAGCACTTATAAGCATGAGGTTTGATTGTATGGTAGCAATAAATACTGCCGATGATAAGCCCTTTGAGTTTTCCTTTGGATATTTAAAAACTCAGGAAGGTAAAGTGAAGGATGAAGTTTTTATTGAGGGTCCATATCCTGCAAATCAAATTGAATGTGTAGACGTTATTGATATGATTCAAAACATAGAGAAAGGCTTATATGACAAGGTACATGTACTTGAAAGTGATAAAAAAGAAAGGGTAATTCTTGTTGGAGTAGCAAGTAATGACCTATATACTCCTGAAGAGTCGTTAAATGAACTTGAGGAACTTGCCAAAACTGCAGGAGCACATGTTGTATATAAGGCAATTCAAAATAGGGATAAAATTGATGCTGCATATTATATAGGTAGTGGCAAAGCAAGGGAAATAGCTCTTTTAAGGCAGAGCCTTATGGCTGATACCATAATATTTGATGATGAACTAAGTGGTGCTCAGGTAAGGAATTTAGAAGAGATTATAGGATGTAAAGTAATTGATAGAACAACTTTAATACTTGACATCTTTGCTCAAAGGGCTGTTTCAAGAGAAGGTAAAATACAGGTTGAACTTGCACAGCTAAAATACAGATTACCAAGGCTCATAGGACTTGGTGGGGTTTTATCAAGAACAGGAGGAGGAATAGGAACAAGGGGACCAGGAGAGAAGAAGCTTGAAATAGACAGAAGACATATTAAAAACAGGATATATGATCTTGAAAAGGAACTTGAAGATATAAAGAAAACAAGAAGCCTTCAAAGAGAAAGAAGAAAATCTAACGAAATCCCTGTTGTATCCTTTGCTGGGTATACTAATGCAGGGAAGTCAACTTTAAGAAATAAGCTTTGTGAGTTATTTGGTATTGATAAGGAAAAAGTACTTGAAGCTGATATGCTTTTTGCTACTCTTGATACAACAACAAGGCTTGTAAAGCTTCCATCAGGCAAGGATGTTCTTTTATCGGATACTGTTGGATTTATAAGAAAGCTTCCCCATGAACTAATTGAGGCTTTTAAATCAACTCTTGAAGAGGTTATATATAGTGATGTTATAGTTCATGTTGTAGATGCATCTAATAAAAATGCCCAGGCACAAATTGAAACTGTGAATTCAGTATTAAATGAAATAGGTGCAGGTAATAAAAAAGTAATACTTGCATTTAATAAGATTGATGTAACAGATAAAGATACTATTTCATTTTTAAGAAGCAAATACAGCGATGGAATTGAAATATCAGCAGTAAAAGCAATTAATCTTGACCTTCTTCTTCAAAGGATAGAGGATGAGGTTTATAAAGAATTTATTAAAGCAAGGCTTTTTATTCCCTATAGCGATACAAAAGTAATATCTTATCTACATGACAACAATTGTGTTGAAAAGGAAGAATATAAAGAGGATGGGATATATGTTGATATTAAAACTACAAAGGATGTATTTGGAAGAGTAAAAAATTATTCAATAAATACTATTTTAAATTAAAAAGTTCTTGACTGTTTTTGAAAGAGTATATATAATAATAGATGTTCAAGATAATGATGCCGAGTCGCCAAGTGGTAAGGCACCTGACTCTGGATCAGGCACTCCGTGGGTTCGAGTCCTACCTCGGCAGCCATTAGAAGACGGCTTTTAGCCGTCCTTTTTTATTCTCTTTTTAGTATTTTTATTACAGTTATAAAAGATGAAAAATATATTACTGTATAGAATGAAAGAATTATATATGTTAAAATAGATGTGAAATAAAAAAAATCTTTAAAGTTTTTTACATCATGATAAGCGAAGGCTTTTCTTATTGCAGATATATCATCATTTTTAATTAATGATTTTCCTGTCATATATATAGTTTTGGATATTCCAAGTAAATCACAAATTGTTGGTGCAATGTCAGTTTGATTTATGCTGTTTTTAGGTTTACTTAGCTGTATATTATCAAGATAACTGCTAATGATTATAAAAGGTGTATTAACACAATCTTCACATTCATCACCATGTCCACCTTCATTTTTGTGGCCATGGTCGGAAGTAATTATCATAGTATAGTTATCATTTTTTATTAAATCCCAGGTTTTTTTTATGCTTAAATCAATGCTCTTTGTAGCCTCTATATACTCTAAAGATTTTGCACCATACCTATGACCTGCAGTATCTACTTTCATAGGATGAATTACAATAAAGTCTGGTTTATAATTTTTGATAAATTCTTCTGCTATACTAAAGGTTAAGCCATCATTAAAATAATAAAAATATTCATAATCTATAAATAAGGGATAAAGTTCTTTGATCCAATAATAGGAAGAGCAGGAAGTAGTAAGTTTTTTTAATTTACAAAGGTAAAATAGATTTGGGGTTAAAGATAATATTTTATTTTCATTACTTGAAATACCGTTTATTGAAGTTTCACTTCCTGTTAAAATTCTTTCATATCCAGGACGTGAATAGGATGGTATACCTGATATGGACTTATATAAAAGAGCTTTCTTATTTTTAATACAATAAGAAATAAATTGCATATATGGGACGTAGTCATATCTTAGTCCATCAACAATAATAAGACATACTTTATTTTTTGAGGGAACAGGGGCGGTTTTTAGGTTATACAGGCTTCCTTCATAGTTGAATATTGAAGTAGAGGTAATATAAAGATATAATGCAAAACAAATAGAATAAAATTTTACTGTCATTATACCATCTCCATATTTATAATATTTGCAAAAGCAGATTAAATATGAGAATGATAGAATAATTATTTGTTAACAGATTTTGTAATAACTTATGTTAAAGTCCTTTAATAATATGACTTGATTAGTATGGAGGATAAATAACATGAATAATAAATATATACCTGAAATAAAAACTTCCCTTAGAAGTCATATAATAGAAGTGCCTTCAATTATAAGAGAGGCAAGCGGTATAATTATATTTGGTAAGAGAATAAAATCCCTTGTATTTACAACTGATGTTGCAATAATAAGAAATACTAATGCTGATGCAGTAATTGCAGTATATCCATTTACTCCTCAACCTATAATAACCCATTCTATTATGACGGCAGCTAATGTTCCTGTATTTTGTGGAGTAGGTGGGGGAATAACAACTGGCAAAAGGGTTGTAAACCTTGCACTTGATGCTGAATTTCAAGGTGCAATAGGAGTTGTTGTAAATGCTCCAACTCTTAATGAAACAATAAAGGCAATGAAAAAAGCGATTGATATACCTATTGTAGTAACTGTTGTTTCTGAAAATGAAGATTTTAAGGCAAGAATTGAAGCAGGGGCTTCAATATTTAATGTGTCTGGAGCCAAAAACACACCAAAGATTGTAAGAAAAATAAGAGAGCAATTTCCAGAGGTTCCTATAATAGCAACAGGAGGAACAACTGAAGAAAGCATAAGAGAAACAATAATGGCGGGGGCCAATGCTATTTCTTATACCCCTCCAACAACTGCTGATATATTTAAAGAGATTATGGAAAGGTATAGAAGGACATTTTGATTAATAAATGTATTAAATAATCATTAACTGAATATATTATTTATATAATATATCAGCAGGAGATTTAAAATGAGTAAAAAAATATTGACTTTTACAATTATTCTATTGCTTTTGTTTGTAGTTCCAGCTTATGCTCACAAACCTATATTTGAAATAAAGGATTTGAATTTTGCTAATCCTTCGGTTGTACCAAACCATATAATCTCCTATGCTATATATGGACAGCTTCAAACAAAACAGGATGTAGATTTTGTAAAGTTCAATGCAAAAGAAAAAGACACTTTTTTCATACAAATGACAATACCAGTTATAAAAGGTAATGAGGATTTTAAGCCTTACATTGCATTAATAGGTAAAGGAATTAAGGAAAAGGCAGTGCTCCCCTTTACGTTACCAGAAAGTTATGGAGCTATAGTTCTTCCTCCAGGGCAAAGGGAATATTTTTATGAAAAATTTACCCAAACTGCTTATTATAAAGCCCAGAGCATAAGAGGTGAAATACCTGAAAGTGGAGACTATTATGTAGCTATATATTCTTACGATAGAGGAGGAAAGTATGCTCTTGCGATTGGTGAGAAGGAAAAGTTTGGTATAATCGATATACTTTCATTTCCTTATATATATTTAAGAGTAAAATATTTTTTTAGCCCAGGTAAAACTCTACTATTGATTGCGGGAATTATAGTAGTTGTAGCTGCAATTATAAAGATTATTAAACGAAGGAGATGAAGATATGTATATCTGTCCTGTTTGCAATGGGCTTTACGACTATGTAAAAAATTGCAGCTTATGTGGAGGAAAGATGGAGTTACTTGATAGGGTTGAGAATTATTATGATGATTATTCGCCATATCTTAGCTACCAGCTGACAGATTTAAATGATGGAGATTCAGCTAATATTTGTTCACATTATTGTATATGTCCTTTTTGTGGGAACAAAGAGGTTGTTAAAATAAGAAATATAGAAGAATAGCTGGCACAATTTCTGTGCCATTTTTATTATATTTGTTTGTAATTGAGATTTTAATTTGATATAATAAAATTTAATTTAATTGGAAACGGGGTGGTGAGAGTGCTAAATGTTAAAGAATATCAAGAGGCATATTCTATAGTTGAAGAAAAATTAAAGAAGAACAAAAGCGTTGTTGCTGTCGTAGTTTATGGAAGTATTATTTATGGAGATATATGGGAGGAGTCTGATATAGACTTTTTAGTCATAACAAAGGAGCAAAACAAAGCTCAAAGTATCTACAGCAAAGTTAATGGAGTACCAATACATATAAATTATATATCAAAAGATGTATTTATTGATTCCTATAAAAGTATATTAAAAGGAGGAACATTTCACAAGACCTTTTTTGCAGGAAGGCTTGTGTATTGTGTTGATAAAGATATAAAAAATATACATCTATCGGCTAAATTTTATAGGGATAGGGACAGAGATATAAGAAATATAGAAATACTTTCAAATCTTTTAACAAGTATTCATTATACTAAAAAGTATAAAGTTGTAGGGAAAATTGAAACATCATATCAGTGGAGTTTTGAAATTTTAAAAAATTATGCAAGGCTTTTAATGAGTATGAAAGGGCATATAACTGATAAGGATATATTATCTTTAGCAGTAAATATGAACAGTGAAATAGATGAACTGTTTAACTTTATTAATACAAATTCTTCAGTTAAGGAAAAGATTGATAGAATGCTTTATGTTTCAGAGAAGTTTATAGATTTAAATATCGAAAATATATCAATTCCTATAATTGAATATCTTAAGGATAAAAAGGAACCATGTTCTATTGAAGATATTAAGGCAAATAAAGATTTTAAACATATAGATGGAGATTTAAATTTGCTTCTTGAAGCTTTATGTGCAAAGAACATTATTAAGCAAACTACAAGGCATTATACCACCTATGGAGAGGAATATTTAATTGATGAGTTGGTTTATTATGTGGAATAATATTTGTTAGTATCTTAAAATTTGTTGTATAATAAATATGGACTAAGTTAAGCCATATAAAGGGGAGGGGTATAATGGGAAAGATTAAAATAATTGCTGATAGTGCTTGTGATTTGGATTTGGATTACCTAAATGAACTTGATGTGTATATGATACCTATGACAGTTAATTTTGGTCAAGAGGAATTTAAGGATAGGGTTACTATAACTACAAAAGAATTCTACGATAAACTTGATAAGTTTGATGGCCTTCCTAAAACTTCGCAAATTCCTCCAGCTGTATTTACTGATGAATTTAAAAAATTCTTAGATGAAGGATATCATATAATTTCAATATCTTTCTCCTCAAGGCTTAGTGGTACTTATCAATCATCCTGTGTAGCAAAGGATTTAATTGGAAGTGATGATATTACTCTTATAGATTCTAAAGGAGCATCTGTTGGGTATGGGCTCATAGTTAGAGAAGCTGCCCTTATGGTAAAGCAAGGGAAAAGCGTAGATGAAATTGTAGAAAGAGTAATATATATGAGAGATAGAATGGAACATATATTTGCAGTAGGGCATCTTGATATGCTTAAAAAGGGAGGAAGAATTTCTACTTCTCAGGCAGTTATAGGAACTCTTCTTAATGTTAAACCTATTTTGCAATTTGATGACGGTTATATTGTTCCCTATGATAAAGTCAGGGGAGAAAAGGCTGTTATTAAAAAGATGATAGATACAATGAAAGAAAGAGGGTATAACTTAGAAAATCAAGTTATAGGCATGAACTTTGCACGAGATAAAGAGCTTTGTATGCAGCTAAAGGAAGAGATTGAAAAAACTTTTGGTGCTAAAGAGTTTGTTATATCGGAAATTGGTGCTGCAATAGGAAGCCATGTTGGAAGTGGGACAACATCAGTATTCTTTTTAAGAAAATAGAGCTGGAAACAGCTCTTTTTTACTATAAAATAAGAAAATAGGGTGATTTTTATGAAAATCTATGAATCGATTGAAATTGATAAAAATTCTGATGAACCTTTATATCTTCAGGTTTATGAAGCTATAAAAAATCTAATAGAAAATGGAGCATTTAAAGCAGATGAAAAGCTACCAGCTATAAGGGAACTGTCTAAAAAGCTTGAAGTAAATAATATAACTATAGTTAATGCATATAAGCTTCTTGAGCAAAAAGGATATGCCTATTCAAAGGTAGGGAGTGGTACCTTTGTTAGAGGAAACAAAAAAGATGATATATATATAAATGATGATCGAAAAGTTAATTTTAGCCATATTAGAACTCCATATAAAGTAGATTTTTCATCTATGAATATTGAATCTGAGCTTTTTCCTGTAGATGACTTTAAAGAGGTTTTAAATGAAGTTCTTGATAGAGATAGAGGATTAGCTTTTGCTTATCAGGAATCACAAGGTTATTATCCATTGAGAGAAAGCATAAGGCAGTATTTAAAGGATAATGATATCCCATGTGATTTTAATAATATACATGTGATATCTGGAGCTCAGCAGGGGATAGATATTATATCAAAATCATTACTTAGTTTTAATGATACTATTGTTGTTGAAAGTCCTACCTATACAGGGGCAGTTGCTGCTTTTAAATCAAGAGGTGCCAGTATAATAGAAGTTCCTATTGAAGAGGATGGAATTAATATAAAAGAGCTTGAGCAAGTTTTAAAATCATGTAATCCAAAGCTTATATATATTATGTCAAATTATCAAAATCCTACGGGTATTTCATATAGCCAATCGAAAAAGCTTCAGCTTCTTTATTTAGCACAAAAATATAACACCTATATATTAGAGGATGATTATTTGTCGGAGCTTAAGTTTTATGGTGAAAAAAATCCATCAATAAAGGCTATGGATGCCAAGGAAAGAGTTATATACCTAAAGAGTTTTTCAAAAATATTTATGCCAGGGATAAGGCTTGCATTTTTAATAACTCCATCATATATTACCAAAAAGGTTACAGCTGTAAAATATAATACGGATATATCTACATCAAGTTTAATTCAAAGAGCCTTCGATTTATATTTAAGAAAAGGTAAGTGGCAGAATCATTTAAATAAAATGTGGAGTATATATAAAGGAAGATATGATGTACTTGTAAATAATTTAAAATATGAAACACCCTTTGTTGAATTTAAAGAGCCAATGGGTGGTATACATATTTGGGCAAAAACTGATGTTGACTCTATTATTCTATCAAGCTTAGCAAAGGAAAAAGGCCTTTTAATCTCTCCAGGAAGGATTTTTTATATGGACGAGAGAGATACTGAATATTTTAGAATAAGTTTTGCCTGTGCCGATGAAGAAAAAATAGAAGAGGCCATTAAAATTTTAAAGGAATCCTATTATGATGTTAAAAATAAAGTTTAGTTTATAAAAATTGTTAATTTATCTTCATAGCATTGTAAGGGGGGATTTTTTTGCAAAAGATTAAAGAAGTTTTGAAGATTGCCCTGCCTGCTGTTGCAGAGATGATTTTGTACATGATGGTGTGGGTAGTAGATACTGCCTTTGTAGGGAATTATGGGGGAAATATTGCTGTGAGTTCAGTATCCTTCAGCTCTGAAATTATATATACGATTACAAATATATTTATATCAGTTGGTATAAGCGTTGGTGTTACTACTATGGTCGCCCAGATGATAGGAGCAGGGGAGAAGGATAAGGCTGAAAAATACATAAGCCAAGGTCTTTTAATTGGAGGAATTGTTTCAGGTATATTAGCAATTGTTCTTGGTACCTTTTCAAGGGAAATACTTTTACTTGCAGGTGCTAAAGGTGAAGTTCTTTATCATGGAAGCAGATTTATGAGAATGGTATCAATTGGAGCTTTTTTTAACATGATATGCAGCATATTAAACTCTGGACTTAGAGGGACTGGAAATACTGTAACTCCACTTATTGTATCTGTAATAATAAATATTGTAACTATATCCCTTGATTGGATACTAATATATGGAAGGCTTGGATTTAAAGAGATGGGGATAATGGGATCAGCAATTGCTACAACAGCTGCTTATATAATAGGTTTTATATTTCTTGTAATATATTATAAATATTTTTCTGATTTTAAAATTAAATTTAAATATTTAAAGGGAGTAAGCAGAGATTACATGTCTAAAATAATAAAGCTTGCAATTCCCTCTGGAATGCAAGAGGCTGCTTTTAATATAAGTAGACTTGTCTCACTTGCCTTTATAATGCACATTGGAACCCTTGCCTTTGCTGCAAATACTATTACAACAACAATAGAATCAATATCATTTATGCCAGGATGGGGATTTGCTGTTGCAGCAACTGCTCTTGTAGGGCAAAGGATAGGTGCTAAGGACTATAAAAATGCAAGGGAATATGCTTATATATCTATGTTTTTTGGAACAGGTATAATGCTTTTGTGTTCCATTTTATTTTTAACAATACCTGGTTTATTGATTAGAATATTTATTAAGGAAAAAGAAACTATAATTCTTGGAAGTATGTGCCTTATGGTAGCTTCAATTGAACAGCCTTTTATGGGTATATCTATGATATTAGGTGGTGCAATGAAGGGGGCTGGGGATACTAAAACCCCTTTTAAAATATCTTTAATATCAAGCTGGATAATAAGAATTCCTCTTATGTATGTTGTAATATTTATACTAAAGCTAAATGTAGTCTATGTTTGGGTTGTAACAGCGATTCAATGGATTTTTGATGGGCTGATGATACTTTATTTTTTTAATCGAAAAAGCAGTTTGTGGAATATAATAGCAGAGCATTAGGCTCTGCTATTACTATTTATAATAATCAAAGCATTCCTCATCATATCGAGTCCTTCAGCATCTATTTTATCAAATATTTTAATTGATCTTGTAAATTCTTTGTAGGATTGCTTATAAAATCCATTATTATAATATAGTTTTGCAAGCAATAAAAGTACCTCATCGCTTTCAATTAAGTTTAACATTTCAAGTGTCTTTTCAAATTCATCAAATCGTTGGAGTTTTAATAGAACAGATAAAAGTTCGAATATGGGGTTTAAATAGCTTTTTGATACTTCTCTATCACTGCATATAATATCACATTTTTTGTTTAAAATAAGATTGAGGAAAGTTTTATATACGACTATTTTATTTCCATCATCAAATTCTTCAACTTTTTTTAATGCCCTCAGTGCAGCATCTATATTTCCAGTTAGTGCATCACATAGTATTATATAGTACAAGCTGTTTTTAAAATTCTCATTTGATTTTATTATTTTAAAGCATTTCTTTGCATCATAGAATTTTTTTTGATAGAAAAGACACAGACCTTTGTAATAGTTTATGCTCTCTTCATATTCTGTAAATTCTTCAGCCTTTAAGATGTATTCCAGTGCAATGTTATATTTGCCCTTTGAAAAGAATATATCGCAAAGGGTTATATAGGATATTCCATCAAACTTTCCATCAAAGAAGCTCTCAAGTGTAGATTTTATCTCAAAGCTATCCTTTTTCTGTTCAAATAGTATGTCAGCAATCCTATAAAATGCATCCATAAAGTTGGGGCGGATTTTTAATGTTTCAATACAGCATTTATAGGCCTCATCATAGTCTCCATTTAAATAATATATTGTTGAAAGAAGGAAGTATGGTCTAAAGGTTCCAACACCAAGGAGACAATTTAAATATGAAGGAGCTTCTCCCATTTCTATACATTTATTTAATGATTTTATTGCAAGAGTATATTTTTGAAGTTTAAAATAGGTTGTTGCCTTTAAAAATTCAAGATCTGTAAAATTAGGATATAGCCTTAAGCCACTTTCAATTATCCAAAGCTCCTTTTCGTATATTCCAAGCTGTTCATAACAGCTTGCCATTCTGATTAAAAGCTTTGGAGTGTAACCAAGGTTTGGGTTAAAGCTCTTATAGCTTTCTTCATAATATTCTAAAGCCTTTTTATAATCTTCAAGGGCATAGTATTCAGAACCCATGTTAAATAGCATAAACCCATTATTAGGTTCTCTTTGAAGCTCTTTTTCAATTATTTCCATATTTCTTTTTCTTTTATTCTTATCTTTAACTGTTTTGTTAATATATCCATAGTGATAAAATCTTATGTTTTCAACTTTGATTGCATCTTTTCTATTTTTATCCATATCATTTGGCTTAATCTGTTCATGTATTGCCCCATAGAACTTATAACCCATTTTATTTCTAATAAGCCTTATATTAAGGTTCATTATAATATCAAGTCCGGGCTTTTCGCCGACATAGCTTAAAGTTTGAAGAAAATATGCGTTAACATTTTCGTTTTTTGTCAGGAGTATAAGTTTATCCTTATCCTTTCTTTCAAGTTCATCATCTGCATCCATAATAAGTATCCAGTCGCAACTTGCCATATCAAGGCTAAAATTCCTTGCATCGCTAAAGTTGTTATTCCATTCAAAGTTATATATTTTTGCATTGTACTTTTTGGCAATTTCAACGGTTCTGTCGGTAGAACCTGTGTCAACAATTATTATTTCATCAACTATATCGTAAACGCTGTCAAGGCATCTTTTAATGTTTTCTTCTTCATTTTTAACTATCATACATAAACTTATAGACAAGTATATCCCCCCATAAAGCTATGTACCTGCCGGATAACCGGCAGATTTTATACATGCCCATTGCAGTAGGCTTCAAAGTTTGCTGTATAGGTTCCAGTATCATAATAGAGCCTTGTATATCTTAAGAAGTATTTTGGAGCAATAACAACAGCAGATTCTGGAGGGACATCTGTTGCAACTATTTGATCGTATATAAAGTAATCATCATTGTTTGTAGGTGATATTTGAAGTCTTACTTGAATTGTGTTTAATGCATTATTTTTTACATAGTAGGAGTAGAGTGTCTGCTGTGAGCTGTCAAATAAAAGGGTAACTCCGGTACCAGCAACATCAGTAATAGTTGCATTGTTTTCAGTAAAGGAGTTTCCTGTCTTAATTACATTAACTGTTCCTCCTATAGAAACGGTATCTGTATCTGCAGACAAAGACCTTATACTAAGACTTTCAGCAACAACTGTTACCGTATTTCCAACTGTTACAGTTCCTGCAACAGTTACTGTCCCTGAAATTGCAACAGAGTCAGTAGTACCTGATAAAGCTCTAATGCTTAAACTTTCAGCAACAACGGTTACAGGACCTGAGATTGTCATACTTCCACTTACCTTTAAGTTTCCGCTTGCATCAAGTTGAAGGGATTGAAGTGAGGTACCATTGTATCCGAAGACCTGGGCTTTTAATTCCTCAGCTGTTTCGTTAAATATTATATTATTAGGCATAAAACTCACCTCTGAATTTTAAAAATCATACATTCCTGCTATATATAGTATGTTCTTTAAGTAAAAATTGTTAAAAAATGTGTTTATTAACAAAATGATGTCATATAATAAATCAGAAATAAAAGAGGTGATAATATGCCAACAAGCTATCACGGACAAATATCAACTATACTGGATATAGTTATATCATTAAGACCTAAAAGTATACTTGATGTAGGAGTTGGATTTGGTAAATATGGTGTACTTTTAAGGGAAATGTTTGATATTTCTATGGAGAGATATTCAAAGGATAAATGGGAAATAGTTATAGATGGTATTGAAGGATATTCAAATTATAAAAATCCCATTTATGAATATGTATATAACAAAGTGTATTTTGACCTTGTACAGGATATTGCTAAAAAAATTGAAAAAAATTATGAATTAATACTTATGATTGATATACTTGAGCATTTTCATAAAAAGGAAGGAGAAGAAATAATTGATGTTTTTTTAGAAAAATGTAGCAACCTTTTAATATGTGTACCATTTATACCATCACCCCAAAAATATCTTGATAATTCTCTGGAAAATCATAAAAGCCAATGGAGGGTTTCTGATTTTAAAAAGTATAAAATAAAAAAAGTTGAGGTACTTCCTATGACAGCCTTTAATTCATCAATAATTTTGCTTTTAGAAGGGAGATTAAATAATGGATGATTATGAAAAAATACGATTTAATCATTTTAATAAAAGACTAAATATTTTAGTAGAAGAATTTAATAACAAAGATATAATTATGGAGCTTAATAAAGCAATTATTGATGAGGATTTTGATAGTGTTAATATATGCAAAACAAAGATTGAAATTTTAAATATTAAATACGAACGTAAAGAAGTAGAATATATAAAGTTTAAAGATAAATTTAGTATAGCCTATCTTCTTCCACATAATTTTCAAACAGGTGGATTAAAAATATTGTTAAACCAGGCAAATTTTTTAAATAAAAGAGGGCATAAGGTAACTTTATATTCTCATCTTCCAATGATGTCGTGGTTTAAAACAGAGTGCGATTATAGGCAGGTTAAGGAAGATGTTGAACTTTATAGGGCTGTAATTCCTTGTGATATTGTAATTGCAGGGTATTATGATTTGATTGTTGATGCTTTAATGGCACCAGCACCTTTAAAATATTATATGTCTCAAGGTGATTTTTATATATTTGAATGGAATGATATTCAGCCAATAATAAGAAATACAGCCTATACAGCGTACAATTTACCTATAAGAATACTTACAGTATCAAGTATAATGCAGAAAAAAATAAAAGAACTTTTTAATAGAAAGTCTATATTGATTCCGAATGCAGTTGATGATACTGTTTTTTATCCTATTAAAAAAAGAATAGAGCCCCCTTTTAAAATATTAATTGTTGGTTCTGACAGCCTTAAATTTAAAGGACATGATGATATTATAAAGGCTTTATACGAACTAAAAGAAGAAGGATATGCTTTTAGTGTTTTATGGGCAACTCAAACTATACCATCTAAAATTTATTATGAAGGCAGGTTGAATATACAATATAGTATAAGTCCAACTGAGGATGAATTAGCAAGGCTTTATAGAGAAAGCCATATTTATATATCAGGTTCTTATTATGAAGCATTTTCCCTTCCACCACTTGAAGCAATGGCCAGTGGTTGCTGTGTTATAACCTCTGATAACGAAGGGGTGAAGGAATATGCAGTTCACAATAAAAACTGTCTTATGTATGAAAAAGGAAATATAAGGGATTTGAAAGATAAGATTAAGACGCTGATAAATTCCCCATATATAAGAAGAAAGCTCCGAATAAATGGGATGAAAACTGCTAAAAACTATACTTTTAATAGAACGATAGAACTACTTGAAAGTGAGTTTAATAGGGCAAAAAATAATATTATTTATTATTTGTAGCATGAATGGGCTTTTTTGCAGAGGTGATTTATGTGCTTTTAGGAAAGTTTATTTCAACAAAGAGTTTGATGATAAAGAGAAGTCAACCTAATAAAAATTATAAAGGTGATATAATAAAATGTGGAAGATATAATGAAGATATATGTAAAAGTTATATTTATTTTGACTTATCTTCACTTCCAGAGAATATAGATATCATCTCTGCAAAATTATATCTTAATCTTATTAATAGATTAAACCCATCATCATTATATACTATTAATATTTATCCATTATTAGATGATTTTGGGGATTTTACAACCTATAATTTTCAGCCAAATATTTTAGAAATTCCACTAAGTTATAATTTGATATATAAAAGAAAAGGGAGAATAGAAATCAATATTACAGATATAGTTTTAAGATGGAGAAATGGTTTATTAATAAATAAAGGTCTTTTAATTAAAGGAGAGGAGAGTAGATTGGATATGCTTGTTTTTGGATCTGCTTATAATAATGACTACAATAATATACCATCACTTGAAATTGCATATAGCATTCAATCTCCAACACCTCCTGGACAGAAGTTTGTAAGATATTTTGATTATGAAGAGACAATAAATTATATAAATGGTACTGTAAAATCCCAGCCCATAGATTTTAGCCATCTTATTCAGGCTACTGTGTTTGTTAATAATATAGGAAGCTATGATGTTGTGGTTACAAGTCAGTATAGTCCTAACAATGTAATATGGATTCAGGATTTTTCAAAAAAAATAGTAGCAGGAACAACTTCATATATAATACCGAAAATATATAGTAAATATTACAGGCTTTTAATTCAATCAACAGGAAACGGAATTTTAAAAGTGTATATTTCCTATATGGTTTACTTATGATATTAAACTTAATCTATAGCAACTTAATAAATGTTTGTAAAAAAAAATTTATAATAGTAAAATTAATATTAATAAAGCTTTAGTATGTAGAGGATAAATTACTATAAACTTACTATAAAAAAGATTGGAGAATGTAAGATGGATATTGATATTAAAATGCTTGATGCAAAATATTGGATTGAAAAAATTAGTGATTCTAATAAAGTTATAATGCCTTTAAATAAAATTGAGGAATTTAATGAAATGACTCAAAAAAAGGCAAAAATGATATTTGATATTAAAAATTATAAAGAGTACCTATCGAAAGAAGAACTTTTAAATATCATAGAGAATTATAAAATACCACAAATTTCTATGTATGATATAAACGGGAATAGATTGGAAAAGGATTTCTACGATAGACTTATTTATAATACAAATATTTACGGAATTAAAAATAAAAATAATATAAAGTATGGAATAGCTGTAAGAAATACGGACCTTAGAAGTTTTCCTGATGATACTCCTGTGTTTAAAACTGCTGTGGATAAAGAACTTGATAGATTTCAGGAAACAGGGTGTCAAGCCTTTGAACCACTGGTTATACTTCATGAAAGCAGTGATAGAAAGTGGTATTTTGTTATAATGTATAACTACTTTGGATGGGTAAGGGCAGAAGATATTGCAGTTGGAAAAAAGGAAGATATTTTTGATTATGTAGAAAGTAAAGACTTTATTGTAGTTACAGGAGAACATGTTCATACTGTATATAATCCTTTCGACAGGAGGATATCCAATGTTGAGTTTACAATGGGAACTAAAATTCCTATTGAAAAAGATAAACCTTTATCATTAGATAATCAGTTGACTGTTGGACAATATGTTGTAAAGCTTGCTGTCAGAAATGATAAAGGATATTTTGAAATAAAAAATGCACTTATTCCTATAACAGAAGATGTGTCTTTTGGATATTTACCCTACACAAGAGAGAATATTTTAAAACAGGTATTTAAAACCCTCGGGAAAAGGTATGGATGGGGGGATAGCTTTAAAGGCAGGGATTGTTCAAGTACTATAATGTATACATACAAATGTTTTGGATTTAAACTTCCAAGAAATGCTGATGATCAAGAGAATGCACAGGGTATAGTTTGTGAATTTAATAATGAAATGTCAGTTGAAGATAGAGTAAATCTTTTTGAAAAAATAAAACCTGGAGCTGCAGTTTTTATGGATGGACATGTTATGATGTATGTTGGAATGGAAGATAAAAGACCATATATTATTCATGCATTTCATGGATATGGAGAAAAAATAGGTGATAAATATGAATTTGCTCCTGCAAATACTGTTATGGTAACATCAGCTCTTATTAAAAGAGCGGATGGAAAAACATTTATTGAAGAGTTTACAAAGGTATTGGATTTTGAAGAATAAAATTTTTTACAAATTGGTAAGAGAATCTTTAAATTAGTTTATTTAGAAAATGTTGTATAAAAGACAAAAAAATGATATATTATCTTTAGGGATGAAGCTCCCTGTGAATTGCTGGTAACAGCTGATGGCTTCTACGTTAATGTAGGAGTTATCAGCTGTTTTATTTTTATTATGTTAAGGAGGAGGTTTTAATGTTATTTTGCAGCATTTTATTTAAAAAGTTTGAGGATATTGATATAAAAAAGGAAGAGCCTTCTTATTTTAAGGATTTAAATCTTGATAAGATAGTAAATACGATAACTTTAGGAAAAAATGATTATAACTTAGCCCCATTTTTTTATAGCCCTTTAAAAAGTGTGGAGGAAGTCAATTACAGGCATGAAATAATGAAGGATTTAGAAAAGGAAGAGCTTTTTAATAGCATAAAATCCTTTGCACAGAATATGTGCATGATGAGGGAGTATTTAAAAAAAGCAGATAAAATGATTTATAAATATCAAAAGGAAAGATGGTTTTTAGATGGGGTTGAAATATATTGTGATGCAGTTAATATTCTTGTAAAAGATCTTAATTCTATTTGTTTAAAATCCAATGGGCTTATAGCTTTTCGTGATTATATAAATTCCTATATTAAATCAAATAGTTTTGTTGTTCTTTTAAATGAAACAAAGAAATTAAAGAAGGATTTATCAGAAGTAAAATATTGTGTTCATATTAAGGGAAGTAAAGTAAGAGTTAAAAAATATGAAAATGAAAAGGATTATTGTGAAGAGGTAGATAAGACTTTTGAAAAATTTAAAAAAGGTGTAGTTAAAGATTATAGAGTAGAATTTAATGACTATATAGAAATGAATCATGTTGAAGCTATGATATTGGATTTAGTAGCTAAGCTTTACGAGGATTTATTTTTAAACCTTGATTATTTCTGTGAGAAAAATATTAATTATTTAGATAAAACAATAGAAGCTTTTGATAGAGAAATACAATTTTATATATCCTATATAGAATATATGAAAATATTTATACAGAATGGACTTTCTTTTTGTTATCCTGATGTAAATATATCAAAGAACATTTATGCTTATGATGCCTTTGACATTGCTCTTGCAACAAAGCTTATAAATGAAAAATCAGATATAGTATGTAATGATTTTTATCTTAAAGATAAGGAACGTATATTTGTAGTTACAGGTCCTAATCAAGGAGGAAAGACAACTTTTGCACGTATGTTTGGGCAACTTCACTATATTGCAAGCTTAGGACTTCCTGTCCCAGGCAGAGATGCAAAGCTGTTTTTATATGATAAACTTTTTACTCATTTTGAAAAGGAAGAGGATATTAACAATAATAATGGCAAACTTCAAGATGAGCTAATAAGGATACATGATATACTAAACGAAGCTACACATAATAGCATTGTAATTCTTAATGAAATATTTGCTTCAACAACATTAAAAGATGCTATCTTTTTAGGAAAAGAAATAATGAGGAGAATATCCCAGCTTGATTTATTATGTGTCTGTGTAACTTTTATATATGAATTAACATCTTTTAATGAAAAAACGGTAAGCCTTGTTAGTACTGTTGAGCCTAATGACCCCAATGTAAGAACCTTTAAGATTTTAAGAAAGAATGCCGATGGGCTTTCTTATGCTGTATCTATTGCTGAAAAATATAGGTTAACTTATGATTGGGTAAAGGAGAGAATTAAATAATGAAAGCTCTTTTGATGTATAAAGATAAGGATTTTGATATAAATAAAAAACTACCATTTTATTCAGAAGAACTTATAAAGGATTTAAATTTGAATGTATTGTTTTATTCTATGTCTATGGGTGATGAGTTTTTACTTGAAGTATCTAAAAAAGCTTTGCTTTTAAGTATTAATGATTTGGATACGATAATCTACAGGCAAAACATTTTAAAAGATTGTATTAATAATTCATCAATTGTTAGAAACTTGTATAACATTGCCTGTGAAGCTATAACAAATAAAAGAAAATATTATTTTGGATTTTTCACACGATATCCTGCTGCTATATTAGATAGTTCAATAGATGTTCTTGAAATGTTTGTAGAAATGCTAAAAAAAATAAAAAAGATTTCAGAGGATAATTCTTACAATTTTAAATCAGAAGGATTTAAGAATTTTTTTAAAATGATAGATAGGGAACTTGATAATGAATATTTTATGAAGGTTGAAAGTTGCTTAAAAGAGTTAAGGCTAAATGAGGGTGCTTTGATTAGTATGGAATTGGGTAAAGGGAATAAAGGTATTAATTATATGCTTTGTAAGCCTCAAAATGAAAAGAAAAGTTTTATTGAGAAGATTTTTTACAATAGAACAACTTCTTTTACTTTTTATATAGATGATCGTGATGAAAGTGGTGCAAGAATGCTCTCGGAAATAAGGGATAGGGGAATTAACGAGGTAGCAAATATAATTGCAAAATCAGCTGAACATATTTTGAGCTTTTTTACCATGTTAAAAACGGAGTTAGCCTTTTATATATCTTGTTTAAACCTATATAATAAGCTTTTAGAGTTAGGTGTTAAAACAACTTTTCCAGTTCCATTAAAGTCAAGTACAAGAAAACATTCTTTTACTGGTTTGTATGATGTATGTCTTGCTCTTGAAATAGGAAATGTTGTTGGAAATGATTTGAATTCTGAAAATAAAGATCTTTATATAATAACAGGTGCAAACCAAGGAGGAAAGTCAACTTATTTAAGGAGTATAGGTATATCTCAAATTATGATGCAATGTGGTATGTTTGTTGGAGCAGAATATTATAGTGCCAATATATGTGAAGGAATATTTACTCATTATAAGAGGGAAGAAGATAATAGCATGAGAAGTGGAAAACTTGATGAAGAATTAAAAAGGATGAGCGATATCATTGATAATATTAAACCTAATTCTATTATACTTTTTAATGAATCTTTTTCAGCAACTAATGAAAGGGAAGGTTCTCAGATTGCAAAAGACATCGTTATGGCGTTGTTGGAAAAAAATATTAAAGTTTTCTTTGTTACTCATTTTTTTGAACTTGCCTATGGATTTTATGAAAAGAAGCTGAAAAATGCAGTTTTTCTGAGGGCTGAAAGGCAAAACGATGGAAAAAGAACTTTTAAGATAATTGAAGCACAGCCTCTGCAAACGAGCTTTGGAGAAGACCTATATAAAAAAATATTTGAAAATCAATAGCAAACAGAAATAGTCATCCATTTAAAAAATGATGTATTTTTATACTCCAATTAGAAATAATAAAACTGATATGAGTATTATTAAAAAGGAGGATTATTATGGCAAAGAAGATGAAAACGATGGATGGTAACGAAGCTGCTGCACGTGCATCCTATGCCTTTACAGAGGTTGCAGCAATATATCCAATAACTCCATCCTCGCCTATGGCTGAAAATGTTGATGAATGGTCTGCCCATGGGCAAAAAAACATTTTTGGGCAAAGCGTGAAAGTAGTTGAAATGCAGTCAGAGGCTGGGGCTGCTGGTGCGATGCATGGATCACTTCAGGCTGGTGCCTTAACTACTACATATACGGCATCTCAAGGGCTACTTCTTATGATTCCTAATCTTTATAAAATGGCGGGGGAACTTTTGCCTGGTGTTTTACATGTAAGTGCAAGGGCAGTTGCAACCCATGCACTATCTATTTTTGGAGATCATCAGGATGTTATGGCATGTAGACAGACAGGTGTTGCACTCCTTGCATCATCAAGTGTTCAAGAGGCCTTTGACATGGGGTGTATTGCACACCTTAGTGCAATAAAATCAAGAGTCCCATTTATCCATTTTTTTGATGGCTTTAGGACATCCCATGAGTACCAAAAGATTGAAATAGTTGATAATGAGGATCTATCAGGTATACTTGATTATAACGCTGTTCTTGAATTTAGAAATAGAGCTTTAAGCCCTGAACATCCAGTAACAAGAGGTACAGCGCAAAATCCGGATATATATTTTCAGGGAAGAGAGGCATCAAATAAATTCTATAATGCAGTGCCAGACATTGTTGAACACTATATGAGAGAATTTGAAAAAATAAGTGGACATTCTTATCATCCATTTGATTATTATGGGCATAGTGAAGCTGAATATGTAATAGTTGCTATGGGTTCTGTTTGTGATACTATAGATGAAGTTGTAGATTACCTTACAGCAAAGGGAGAAAAGGTTGGTTCAATTAAGGTTCACTTGTATAGACCTTTTAGTTGTGAATATTTCTTCAAGGTTTTACCAAAGACTGTTAAAAAGATTGCAGTCCTTGATAGAACAAAGGAGCCAGGTTCCATTGGAGAGCCTCTATATCTTGATGTTGTTAAGCTTTTCTATAATAAGGACAATAAGCCAGTAATTATTGGAGGACGTTATGGGCTTGGCTCAAAGGATACAAGGCCATCACAAATTCTATCTGTTTTTGAAAATTTAAAGAGTAGCAATCCTAAAGATGGTTTTACTATTGGAATTAAAGACGATGTTACCAATACATCTCTTGATGAAGGGCAGATTATAGATACAACACCACAAGGAACAATAAGCTGTAAGTTCTGGGGACTTGGTTCCGATGGAACTGTTGGTGCTAATAAGAGTGCCGTTAAAATAATTGGTGACAATACAAACCTTTATGCTCAGGCATATTTTTCTTATGATAGTAAAAAATCTGGTGGAACTACAGTATCCCATTTAAGGTTTGGTAAAAAGCCTATTAAATCACCTTATCTTGTATATGATGCTGATTATATTGCATGCCATAATGTATCCTTTATATATCATTATGAGATATTAAAGGGCCTTAAAAAGGGAGGTACCTTTGTACTTAACTGCCCATTTAGGGTAGAAGAGCTTGATGAAAAACTGCCGGCTTCAATAAAAAGGTATATTGCCACAAATAATATCAACTTTTATATAATAGATGCAGTGTCGATAGCAAGGGAAATAGGACTTGGAAATAGAATAAATATGATAATGCAATCTGCATTCTTTAAGCTTGCAAACGTAATACCAGTTGAAGATGCGGTAAAATACCTTAAAGATTCAATAAGCAAAACCTATGGCAAAAAAGGTCAGAAGATAGTTGATATGAACTGTGAAGCAGTTGATAAAGGAATAGAAGCTCTTGTAAAAGTTAACGTACCTAACCATTGGGCAGAGGCTAAAGAAGAAGAAAAGCCCATTGAAAATGTTCCAGATTTTATAAAAAATATACAAATACCAATGGCAAAACTTGAAGGAGATAATCTTCCTGTTAGTGCATTTAACGGCATTGAAGACGGTACTTTCCCAAACGGTACGGCAGCTTATGAAAAGCGTGGCATAGCTGTCATGATACCTGAGTGGCAAATGGATAAGTGTATTCAGTGTAATCAATGTGCTTATGTTTGCCCTCATGCTACTATAAGGCCAATTCTTTTAGATGAAGAGGAGATGAAGACAAAACCACAGACCTTTGAAACAAAACCTGCAGTTGGGAAAGGACTTGAAGGATTACATTACAGGATACAGGTAAGCCCTCTTGACTGTACAGGTTGTGGGAGCTGTGCAGATGTTTGTCCGGCACCAGGAAAAGCTATTGTAATGAAAATGGCAGAGGAGCAGATTAAGGCACAATCTGAAAATTGGGAGTTTGCAGCAAAGGTAAAGCCTAAAGATGATAAGGTTGATAAATATACTGTAAAGGGAAGCCAGTTTGCAAAGCCTCTCTTTGAATTTAATGGTGCATGTCCGGGCTGTGGAGAAACTCCTTATGTAAAACTTATAACCCAGCTTTTTGGAGATAGAATGATGATTGCAAATGCAACAGGGTGTTCTTCTATATATAGTGGTAGTGCTCCTTCAACTCCATATACTGTAAACTTTGAAGGAAAAGGACCAGCCTGGGCAAACTCGCTCTTTGAAGATAATGCAGAGTTTGGGCTTGGAATGTGGCTTGGAGTAAAGCAAATAAGAGAGCATATTGCAAATATTATAAGAAAGTGCCTTGATGCTCCAATTAGCGATAATTTAAAGGAAGCCTTTAAAATGTGGCTTGAAGTTAAAGATGATGGCGAAAAATCTAAAGAGGCTGCAGCAAGGATAATAAAGGAACTTGAAAAACACAATTATTCTGGAAAGGATAGTCTTAAGGAAATAATTGAGAAAAAGGATTTTCTTGTAAAACGTTCACAGTGGATTATAGGTGGAGATGGATGGGCTTATGATATAGGCTTTGGAGGACTTGATCATGTTTTGGCTTCAGGAGAGGATGTAAATATTTTAGTTTTAGATACTGAAGTTTATTCAAATACAGGAGGGCAGTCCTCTAAAGCAACTCCAACCGGTGCTATTGCAAAATTTGCAGCATCAGGTAAAAAGATTAAAAAGAAGGATCTTGGCTTTATGGCAATGAGCTATGGCTATGTATATGTTGCTCAAATTGCATTAGGTGCTAATATGAATCAGGCTATAAAAGCAATAGTAGAAGCGGAAAATTATAAAGGACCGTCCCTTATAATAGCTTATTCTCCATGTATAAATCATGGAATAAAAACAGGGATGGGAACGAGCATAGCAGAGCAAAAGAAAGCAGTTGCAGCAGGATATTGGCACCTTTACAGATACAATCCTATGCTAAAATATGAAGGTAAAAATCCATTCATACTTGATTCTAAAGAACCTACAGAATCATTTAGAGATTTTATAGAAGGTGAAATAAGATATTCTTCTTTAAAGAACGTATTCCCAGAGATTGCAGAGAGGCTGTTTAAAGCTGCTGAAGAAGATGCAAGGGAAAGGTTTGAAACATATAAGCGCTTTGCAGAGCAAAAATATTAATTTTAAAAAGGGCTATGGAGTTTTTCTTCATAGCTCTTTAATTTGCTTATATAAAAAATTATAATAAAGTAGTATTAAACATGAAATTAAAAGAGGAGTGAAAAAATGATAATAAAATTTAAAGATGATTATCCTAAAATACATAGCAGTTGCTTCATTGCAGAAAATAGTACAATAATTGGAAAGGTAAAAATAGACGAGGGCAGCAGTATATTTTTTAACGTTGTATTAAGAGGAGATGTAGAGGAAATAGCTATAGGAAAATATACAAACATACAGGATAATTGCACAGTACATACAGATATAAATTATCCAGCTAAAATAGGAGATGAAGTAACAGTGGGACACAATTGTATAATACATGGTTGTAATATTGGAAATAATTGTATCATAGGAATGGGAAGTATTATTTTAAATGGTGCTGAAATAGGGGAAAATTGCATTATTGGTGCAGGAAGCCTTGTTACTCAAAATTATAAAATACCTCCTAATACCTTATGCTTTGGTTCACCGGCAAAGATTATTAGAGAGCTTACGAAAGATGAAATATATCAAATAAAAAAATATGCAATGCACTATGTTGAAACTGCAAAAATATATAAATAAGGAAAGCCTGTGTTTTAAAGCACAGGCTTTAAAAATTATTTTTCGTTTGTTTCTACCCATTCTTTAGCTTCAGATACATTAAGTTCATCGGGTATTGAAACATTTGAAATAGGTTTAACACCAGAGACATTTGCCCAAGCTGCGGTTGTATGCTTTTCTATTGGCTGAACTTTAAAACGTTTTTCATTTTTTGCCATAAGCATTCCTCCAATCCTAAACATATAAATCATTATTAGAGTAACCCATATTATTTTTTTTATAACTTCAGTAACAAATAATATTTAAAATTAACTAAAAAACATTGATTATTAATCTTTATTTTTTAATTACAAATAATAAGTAACTGTCCGTGGGTGTTGACTTAAAAATAAGATTATAATTGAAGATTCATAATCTTTTATGATAGTATATAATAAAATACAAAATCTGGAGGATAATATGTTTAGAGAATTAAGACGTAAAGATAGAAAGATGGAAGAAAATGAAAGCAAAATAATTTTAAGTGAAGGAATTTTTGGAGTCCTTTCAACTATAGGAGAAGATGGATATCCCTATGGAGTACCTGTAAACTATGTATATAAAGAGGGCAATATTTTTTTTCATAGTGCTGTTGAAGGAAAAAAGATAGATAATTTTAAATTTAATAATAAAGTTTCTTTCTGTGTTGTAGGCAAGGCAGATATAATTTCAAAAAAATTCAGCATGGCTTATGAAAGCGTAATTGTATTTGGAAGAGTAAAAGAATTAGAAGAAAAAGAAAAGGAAGAAGCACTTTTTGAACTTATAAAGAAATACTGCAATGATTATATAAATGAGGGAGCTGAGTATATAGAAAAAGCAAAGAATAAGACTAAGGTATTTAAAATAGAAATAGAGCATATATCAGGAAAAAAAAGAAAAGCATAATTTAAAGTTATTAGATTTTTGTTGTATGATTAGATTGCAGGCAGATCCTTTTTGTGATAGAAACTTTGAAAAAATTCATAAAGGATTTTGAAAAGGCATCTTTCATAAGATTTAGCGACTTTTGCTTTTAAACTTTTGAAAACAAAAAAAGCAAAAGTTGCATAGCCAAATGAGTAAGTTTAAGAGGAATCCTTTACGGGACTTAATAATAGCCTAAAGCTTATATTTTGGCAACTTTTAATATCATCTTTTTAAACAAAAACCAACAGTAATATTATAAAATATCTATTATTTTCTTTTTACTAAAAAGGCATTAGGGAGAAGCCTTCCTACCTTTGAAGGTGAGGAACATTTTGTAATTATTTTGCCATCATAAGCCATAATCGATGAAGAACCGCCATCACAAGCCCCAGCAGTAACTGCACCATAAGACATCATAACGTTAGCACAGTCTTCCATAGTTGCGCCAAGGCTATAGCCTGGCTGCCTTCCATCTATTACAAGAAACATTACAACTCCATCTTTTCTTTGACCGACTATGGTTCTTGGCTGAAGTCCCCAGCCTGCAGAACCTTTTATTACCATTTCACCATTAACTATTAATGCAGGAGAAAATTGTGCACCATCACGAATGTTATATTTATCCCAATCTTCAATTCCTCCTACTATTAATCTGTTATCCTTATCAAAAGCTACAACTCCATAGACGTTTGTATACTCTCCCCAGCTTTCACCATTAGAATAGGTAAGGCCAACAATGCTGCCACCACTACCTTTTCCATTTGGATCATTAAAACCACTGGCATTTATTCCAAGCACAGCATTGTACATATCTAAAAAATCAAGTATATATCTTCCTGATTTACCTTTTCTATCAGTTGTTCCAATAAAAACCCTTGATGGATCATCAATAAGTGCAATTTTACCTTGAAAAGTTGTTCCTTTAACTTTTGAAATTATGATTCCTTGCTCAATATCATTTACTACTATCTCATTTCCTGCATAATCTAAATCTCCAACCTTAAGATTACTTTGCTTTAATATGTCATTTGTAGTTTCCTTATTATTTATCTTTGTAACGGATACTATTTTATTGTTTGTAACTTTATTATTCATAACTTTTCTTATTATTGTATCAGGAAAAAACAAAGTGGCAAGCCACTTGTGGTCAGCAGTAGTCATAGCGGTTTCTATATATATATTTCTTAATTTAGAGATATAAGGAATATCTAAAAATACAATACTAATATAGCAAGAAAACAAAAGTATAAGTAAAAGAAAAAGTTTTGTTATTTTCTTTTTTCTTCTTTTTTTTCTTTTTTCAATCTCAAGTAACCTTTTTTGCTTTCGCGTTAAAATAACAGATTGTGTATTATTCATATTATTAAAAGATGTATCTAACATTTTAATCACCCATAGAAATTAATACTCATGTTTAATATTTTATTTTAATGTACAAGCTATATCAATAATAAAATAAAAAAATTTATAATTTATTATATAAATGATTTGAATTTATTGATATCAAAGAAAAAGCTTTAATAAACATTATTTCCCAGACTGTTTTTTAATAAATTATTATTGATTTCTTAAAAAATAAATTGTATAATGATAAAAACGAAAATTGGTGATAGAGGTGCGGTATTTAAGAGTACTGTAGCTAAGGCAAGCACGATGAGGCTTCAGGAAAGGAAATATCGCCGAAGCATACAGCTGATGCTTTAAGGCTGTATAGCTGGTTCTGCATAGAATATATGCAGGACTGTCACAAATTTTATTTGTGGAGAGCTATCATTCAAAAAGGCATGCATTAGTGTGTTTGTGCCCTTGAGTGATTCTCAGGGCTTTTTTGTTTTGATGGTCTCTCCTCCGTAATTTAAATTATTTTTATTTAAGGGGGAGAAAAATGAAAAGAAAAAACAAAGTTCTCATCTTTACAGTCTTATTTTTAATTTTATCTGTGACTTTAGCCTTTGCAGAGGGCAATCCTGCTGCTGAAAATGCACAAAAGTTTGGAGCATTAACGCTTCTTCCACCTCTTATTTCAATAGTACTTGCTTTTATAACTAAAAACGTTGTTTTATCTCTTACAATAGGTGTACTTTCTGGAACGTTTTTATTAAATATAAGCGGGAATAATGTATTTAATGCACTCTTCCAGGCTTTTTTAATGTTTGTTGGAAGGATTCTTTCAAGCCTTGCTGATCCATGGAATGCAGGTATAATACTTCAATGTCTTGCAATTGGAGGGCTTATAGCTTTAGTATCTAAAATGGGAGGAGCAAGGGCAATTGCTGAAAGCCTTGCTAAAAAAGCCAAAACACCAACGAGTGCACAGCTTATAACATGGCTTTTAGGTATACTTGTTTTCTTTGATGATTATGCTAATTCTCTTATTGTTGGTCCTATTATGAGACCTGTTACAGATAAACTTAAAATTTCAAGAGAAAAACTTGCATTCATAGTTGATGCAACAGCAGCACCTATTGCTGGTATTGCTCTTATATCTACTTGGGTAGGATATGAGATAAGCTTAATTAAAGATGCTTATGCAGGAATTGGCCAAGATGTAAATGCTTATGGTATATTTGTTTCAACAATTCCTTACAGATTTTATAATATTTTAATACTAATGTTTATTGCTTTTACAGCTCTCTTTTTAAGGGAATTTGGGCCTATGCTTAAAGCTGAGAGAAGAGCAAGACTTGAGGGAAAGGTTTTGTCAGATGATGCAAAGCCAATGGTATCAGCTGAAGCTACAGGTCTTGAACCAAAGGAAGGAATAAAGCTTAGTGTATGGAATGCGATTATTCCAATAGGTGTTCTAATTATAGGTGCCTTTGCAGGATTTTATTACAATGGATATAATGCGATAATGGCAGGAGAAGATAAGGAGCTTATAAATCTATTGACAACAGCTCCAACATCCTTTAACGCTATAAGAGAAGCCTTTGGTGCATCAGATGCCAGTGTTGTTCTCTTCCAGTCTGCACTGTTTGCCTGCATAGTTGCAATGATTATGGGAATATCTAAGAAGATGTTTACTTTAAATGAAGCAATAGACACATGGATTCAGGGTATGAAATCCCTTATCATAACAGGGGTTATACTTCTTCTTGCATGGTCACTTAGCGGAGTTATAAAGGAACTTGGAACAGCAAGATTCTTAACTTCAATATTATCTGATGCTATTCCAAAGTTCTCACTTCCAGCGATTATATTTATAATGGGCTCTATAATATCCTTTGCAACAGGCACTTCATACGGAACGATGGGAATATTAATGCCCCTTGCAATACCCCTTGCCCATGCTATATCCCCTGACCAGTCTTATGTTGTAATGTGTGCCGGGGCAGTTTTGACCGGGGCAATATTCGGTGATCACTGCTCACCTATATCCGATACAACAATACTATCGTCAATGGGTTCAGCCTGCGACCACATGGATCATACTAAAACCCAGCTTTGGTATTCAATAGCAGTAGCAATTGTAACAGTACTATTTGGATATATACCAGTAGGACTTGGAATTCCTGTTTATGTCGTTTTACCTTTTTCAATTGCTATAACAGGTCTTTTGGTATACTTTGTTGGAAAACCAGTTGAAGAGGATGTTTTAGAAAAGGTTATAGAAGCACCTGTTGAGGAATAAAAAAAGCCCAGTAGGGCTTTTTTTATTCCTCATTTTAAAAGTTTAATATAAAATTTTGCCAAATAATGTCGTATTGTAGTATAATATTTTTTTGTTAGTCTTAAAAAGGTGGTGTATAAATTGTAATAAAAAAGTATCTAATCGAACAAATTAAATATTGCAGAAAATTAGATAGAATGGAGTGATATTTTGAGCTTTACACAGATTGTAACAATTGCAGTGTTTATAATTACATTTATATTTATAGTAAGCGAAAAAATAAATAGAACTGTTGCAGCTATGATAGGGGCAATGTTTCTTCTTATAATAAGATTAATAAATGAAAAAAATGCAGTTAGTTTTATAGATTATACAACCGTTGGGGTACTTGTAGGAATGATGATAGTTGTAGGAATAATAAAAAGGACAGGGCTATTCCAATACATAGCAATTAAAACGGCAAAAATTGCAAAGGGAGAGCCTATGAGGATAATAATTCTCTTTGGAGTTATGACAGGATTATTATCAGCATTTTTAGATAACGTTACCACAATACTTCTTATGATTCCAATAACTCTTGTTATTTCAAAACTTCTTAAAATCACTCCAATACCATTTATAATGTCTGAAGTTTTAGCATCTAATATTGGAGGTACTGGAACTTTAATTGGAGACCCTCCTAATATAATGATTGGTTCTGAGGCAGGCCTTAGTTTTCTAAATTTTATAACAAATCTTTTTCCTGTAACTTTTATTATTCTTCTGCTTAGTGTTATAATTATAAGAAGGATATATAAAAATGAACTTATAGTGGATGATAAACTAAAAAAACAGATTATGGAGCTTGACGAATTAAAGGCTATTACAGATAAAAAGCTTTTATATAAAAGCCTTATTGTTTTAGGCTTTATAATACTTGGATTTTTTATGCATGAGCATTTAAAATATGAATCTTCAACTGTTGCTCTAACTGGTGCTGCTGTACTACTTTTAATAAGCGGAATTGAAGTTGATGAAATATTAGTTGAAATAGAATGGCCTACTATATTTTTCTTCATATCCCTTTTTATAATAGTAGGAACTCTTGAAGAGGTTGGAATAATAGATATACTTGCAAAGGCAGTTGTAAACTTAACAAAGGGTAATTTAACTTTAACGGGAATAATAATACTTTGGTCCTCTGCGATTCTTTCAGCCTTTCTTGACAACATACCCTTTGTTGCAACTATGATTCCTCTTATAAAAGGTCTTGGGGCAATATCCCATATAAATATAACTCCGCTGTGGTGGGCATTATCCCTTGGAGCATGTCTTGGAGGCAACGGAACCTTAATTGGTGCTTCAGCAAATGTTGTAACAGTTGGGGTTATGGAAAAAGAGGGTTATAAAATAACCTTTAAAGATTTTATGAAAATAGGTTTTCCAATAATGATATTTTCTATAATAATATCAACTATTTATTTATTAATCTTTCAATTAAGATAGGGAGGGGTTGAATTATGAAAGATATTGATGTAAAAGAAACTATGCATGAGATGATGCTGAGGCAGATGGGGGCTGAAGTTACATGCTTTTTAGGAAAGCAATGCTTTGTAAAGTTTAATAAAGATGGATATGAAATAACTTATACATATAATATAAACCTTAAGAATAAATACTTCCTTCAAAGAATAAAACCCTATCCAATGAGTGCTGGTGTATTTGAAAATTTAAAAGATGTTGTAGAAATGATTAAGATTGATGTTGAACAATTTGAGAATGTAATTAAAAGTGGGAAATTTGATAAGTTTTTAGATATAAATATAAAAATACTTGAGGCGGCAAGAAATTTAGAGGATTTATTTTTATACTATAAAGTTGATGAAAATGTTTTTGATGATTTACTTAAGCAAATAGATATAGTTAAAAAGAAGATATCTGATAATGCAATCCCAGATAAAAGAGTATATTTTAAAAAAGATCCTGAAAGCTTATAAAATAGCCCTGCAAAGTTTTGCAGGGCTATTTTATATCAACCATTGTCCATGCAGTATTATCAAGAATTTCTCCTTTAAATGAAGTATTTACATTAATAAAAATATGTTTAAATTCGTTAATGATATTTTTACTTATAACTATGTGAATTAAATGACCTTTTTTAGTAAAAGATATTCCATTAGTATTTACTATGGACAATTTAGATTTTGTTTTTAATATCATCCTATTATTGTATATAGAAATGTTCAGCCTTTTAACTTCGTTGTTAAAAAAGAATA
This sequence comes from Caloramator sp. E03, assembly GCF_006016075.1. NCBI lineage: Bacteria > Bacillati > Bacillota > Clostridia > Eubacteriales > Clostridiaceae > Caloramator > Caloramator sp. E03. The sequence continues at coordinate 2,373,226 of NZ_CP040093.1, forward strand.
TATTGAAATTATAAGTTATATATCTGTTTATGTTTCTGGTTGTTTCTAAAAATATATGAAGGTTATCTTGATTTGATATTTCGGCATATACTCCTTTTATATCAGAGCTTTTGCTTATATTGAGCTTAATTTCATCCTGTGTAGGGTCATATATTATTTTATTATTTTTGTTCGGAATAATTTTAGAATCATCATTTTCAAATGTAACCATATCTTTATTATCAAGCTCCCCAAAAAGTTCGTTTTTCCTTATAAAAGCATTCATCAAAGGAGCAAGTGCTTTTATTTGTGTTTTATATGAATGAATAATTTTCTCTTTTAATTCTATTTCATCATTATTTAAACTTAGCTTATACCAAATTGTGCCTGTATTGATGAGTTTAGCTGGAGGTATAAGGTTTATTGAAGTATCCTTTTTTAAAGGAGCTGGCCAATCTCCTCTATGAACAAGGTATAAAATCTCCTTGGCATTATATTTTAAATCAGTGAGTGCGTATTTTACAAAGCAGTAGGTTGCCCAGTGATCAGGGTGCCGGTCATTGGCATGAGGAAATACTATATAGTCAGGTTTATAATCCTGTATAATCTCTTCAATATCTTTTGCTAAATCTTCTCCACAGTAAATTGCTGATTTATTATAGCAGTTAGAGTATGGGGATTTGTTGCAGTGAGTATAGGGACTTGTATAAGGGTTTTTATTATCCCAGTTGTTCATCCATAGATTGTCAATTCCCCCATCAGGATACCCCAAAAAAATAATGTCATTTTGGCTAACTCCAACAATACCCAATGCTTTGATGCTTTCTTTTTGCCTTTCATATCCAAATTTTATATAGTCTAATGGTTTAATTCGAATTTTTAGATTGTTAATTATAGCTGCTTTTTTAAATCCATCTCCGTTAGTTATAAATACAACATTGACTTTTCCATGCTCCATAATTGCTTTTTTAATAAGCATACACGCACCAAGAGATTCGTCATCATTATGAGGTGCTATAATTAACAACTTTTTGTTATTGAAGTTTATATTAAGCTCGTTTAAATTAACTTTTGCAAAATAATTTGAAATAAATTCCCTTGATAAAAATAAAATGCAAAATGTGATTATAAGTAACGTTATATATGAGATGAATTTCTTTAAGCTTATCTTCATTCAAATCACCAGTAGCATAAAATAGAATTTCTTAATATATAGTTATTATAACATTATATATTTAAGTATTTTTTGATAAATATTGAATTTATTTAAAATAATTCTAAATAGCTATACTTTAGAGAGTTAACTTCTATTTTGCAATAAAGAGCATATATTAATATGTAAGGGGGGATGGGATGAGAAGAGTGGCTTTGCTTTTTGTAATAATAAGTATGTGTATACTTGTTGCAATTGGCGGGACATTTACTTTTTTAGAAAGCAATAGTGTATTAAAACAAAAAAGAAGTATTGAAGTACTAAAACCAGTAAAAAATATTAGCTTGCTTATAGATGAGTATACAGGTAAAATATATGTACTATATGATAATAAAATTACTAAGTCATATATAATAAAAGATTGCATGGCATACTCTTCATTTCCCGAAGGAAACTGGGCTGTTAACGGTAAATATGTTTGGAATCACAGTTTTGGCATAATAATTAATACAGGTTGGGGATATTACATCATACATGGAGAAAATCATGCATTTAAAATAAATAATAATGCAATATTAGGTTGTATAAAGCTTTTAAACAAAGATATGCTTGAAATTTATAAAGACGTACAGTATGGTACACAGATAAGAATTGAAAAATATAATAAAATATTTAATAAATATAAAGTTTTGAAAGTTGGAGATATAGGTTGGGAAGTTTTTGAAATTCAAAACAAGTTAAAAAAATTAGGATACTATAGTGGATATCCTAATGGAATTTATGATAATAATTTGAAAGCTTCAGTGAATAATTATCAAAAAAATAATGGATTAGAAGTAAAAAGTTGTTTTGGATATGATTTTTATAATAATTTAGATGAAAAATTCATATTAAATCCATAGAATTTAAAAAGGATTTATATACTGCTTATTAAAGTAAATAAATTAAGATAGCAGTATATAAATCCTTTTTTTATAGATTTTTAAAATCCGTTAAGAGAGATTTGATTTCGTTATATTTATCGAGGTAACTAAAAAAGGAATCAGTAATTGAATTAAATTGATTGTTTAGATTATCAAATTGCATATTGACTTCCATTAGCTTCAATTGATCACTTCCAGCCTCTTCAAGTTTATAAAGGTTGGATTTAAAATCCAAACAGTAGTTTGAATATTCATTTAAAAAAGTATTGAATTTTTGATGCTGCTGTGCAACCTTAACGGGTACTGAGAGGCTATTATAAGATTTTGATATTGAATCTAAGTTTGAAAGCTTATCTTCAATTTTTATATATACATTTTCAAGGGTTGATTTTCCATTTCTAATATCTTCAAGTTCTTTTGAAAGATTTGTTTTTATGTTTTGATAGTCTGAAATTATTTTATCCATTGAAGAAAAATAGTTTGTATATTGTTCCAAAAGCCTTGATTTAGCTTCAAAATCGCTATAAGCTCTCGAAGCATATTGATATACTTTATCAGAAAGTGCAAGGATATCTGAGGGAAGGATTATGTATACCTTATCTAACTTCGATGTTTCATAGTGCTGATAGGTTTGCTTTATATATTCTTCAAGGTCACTGGTTGCCTTTTTTAAGTTGTTTGATTTTGTATTTTTTAGTATAAGAAGCGTTTGAGTATATATTTTTTTATTGAGTGTAACTCCTTGAACTAAATTATCAAATTGAGCTTTATATTTTGGTAAAGGTTTTATTTCATTTAAGCTGTTAATAACTTTTTGAAAGGTGCTTTCTGACTTTGATAAATTTGATATTATATCATTGAGTTTTGTAATATCATTTACATCAAGCTGGTCAATATCCTTTAGAGTTTGTGAAGCTTCTTTATTCACAGAATCAATGATTATTTTTTGCTTGTACAATGAATTTATATAGTTTGAATCTTCTTTTTTTTGGATAAAATAATAGGTTGTAAATAGAATAAGAAGAGAAAGAACTAATGTTGAAACCGTTAATAAAATTTTTTGTTCTCTTTTTAATCCTTTTTCTTTATCATACCTTTGACTCAAGGTTATCCCCTCCATTTAAGGCTTACTAATTACTATTATATAACATATAAACTAAATTATGAATATTAAGGAGTTTTATTAAGAGATTGATGGTATTTTTTCAAAATTCTTTCCACATTATTAAATTTTAATTCATATTTTTTGTACAATACACTTTGTTTTTAGTATATAATTATTATAGATTCATTCTAAGGAGAGGAGAAAATGGGGAATCTATCAAGCATCTTAAGTCTAATAAAGAATATAGAACCTCGGAATGTAATAGACATTTTAATAGTAGCCTATATATTTTATAAAATACTGATGCTTATAAAAGAAACGCGTGCAGAACAGCTTATAAAGGGACTTGTACTTGTAGTTATTGTAATGAAATTAAGCCAGGTTTTAGGTTTTGTTACTTTATATTGGATTATTCAAAATACTTTAACTGTTGGACTTATTGCAATTATAATAATTTTTCAGCCAGAGCTTAGAAAAGCTCTTGAACACCTTGGAAGAAGCAGATTTTTTACTAAAAAATTTTTTGAGAGCGAAGAGGAAATGGAAAGGATTGTTAATGAGATTGCAATAGCAGCATCTAATCTATCAAGTACAAAAACAGGTGCTCTTATTGTAATTGAACAGGAAACAGGACTTTCAGATTTTGCTCAAAGTGGTGTAAAACTCGATGCAATTGTTTCATCTTCTTTACTTGAAAATATATTTTTTGAAAACTCACCCCTTCATGATGGAGCTGTTATAATAAAAAAGGATAGGATATATGCTGCAGCCTGCGTTATGCCATTGACAGATCAATTTGTCAGTAAAGAACTTGGGACAAGGCATAGGGCAGCAATAGGGATAACTGAGAATTCCGATGCTATAGCTATTGTAGTATCTGAGGAAACAGGAACCATTTCACTTGCAATAAATGGTAAACTCACAAGAAATTATAATGCTGAAAGGCTGATACTTGTACTTAAAAAGATTTTTATACGTAAAATGGAAAATTATAATACTATGTTTAAGAGGGTGAAAACGTGGATTACAAAGACAAAGAGCAAATAATGGCAATTATTGCTTCCCTCTTTATTGCGTTTATATTATGGCTCTATGTTATGGGAGAAAAAAATCCTATTCAGACTAAAGTTATACAAAACGTTGAGGTTAACCTTGTAAATACTGAAAATATAGAAGAATCTAATTTAGCTCTTATCCCAAATCAAAAGTTTACTGTTGATCTTACAGTAACAGGAAGAGCTCTTGATGTTTATAATGCAAAGCCTGAAGACTTTAGACTTGAAGCTGATATGGGAGGGTACCTTAAAAAAGGTGACAACAATATACCAGTTGAAGTAAAATCTACTGCTAAAGGTGTACAGGTAGTTAATAAAAATGGCTATATGAGCATTAAAGTAAAACTTGATCTTTTGGTTGAGAAAACTGTTCCTATAACAATAAACATAACAGGTAATACGAAAGCTGGTTATGGATATGTTAAGCCAGTTGTAAGGCCTACGGAAGCTCTTATATCAGGTGCTGCAACTTATGTAAATTCAGTAGCTTCAGCTTATGGGCAAATGGATATTAGTAATGCTCAATCTGATGTTACAAGCTCTATACCAATAAAGGTTCTTGATAAGGAAGGAAGAATAGTACAAAATGTAACTATTGAACCAAAGTTTATAGATGTATTTGTACCTGTAAAACTTTCAAAGACTGTTCCAGTTGTTGTAAAGACTAAAGATGAGCTTCCCAAGGATAAGGTGTTAAAAGCCATAAAGGCTAGCAATGAAACATTGATGATTCTTGGAGATGCAAATATTCTTAAGAAGATAGATTCTATTAGTACAGTAGAGTTTGATCTCTCTAATATAACATCTTCAGTAACTAAGGATGTTCCTTTAGATATTCCTAAAGATATAGATGTTTTTGGAGGAATAAAAAGTATAAATGTAGATTTTATAGTAGAAAATAAGGTTGAAAAAACAATAAGTGTGCCAATTGAATTTGTAAATAAAAATAATGATTATACTTATAATTTTGAAAAAGAATACGTTGAAGTTACTTTTACTGGTGCAGAGAGCATAATGAAAGAAATAGACCAAAAAGACTTTAGTATAACAGCAGATTTAAAAGATTTAGGAGAAGGAACATATAATGTACCTATAAAGCTTCAAGCACCTTCCTATATTCAGGTTAAAAGTAAAAGTATAGAAAAAGTTTTTGTTACAATACAAAAAAAATAATGGAGGAGCGTATGACTTTAAGAATTAACAATATTAGACTTTCTATTAATGATGATCCGTCTAAGTTAAGAAAAATAGCAGCAGGACTAATAGGAATAAGCGTTAATGATATTAAAAATTTTAAAATAGTAAAGGAATCCATAGATGCAAGAAGAAAAAATAAAATAGATTTCATATATCAAGTTGAGCTTAAATTTGAAGGAGAAGAAAAGGTTTTATTAAAGGATAACAAAGATATAGTAGTTGTTGAAGATAAGGAAGATACTATAAATATTGGACATGAAAAGCTTAATAACAGGCCTATTATAATAGGGAGTGGACCGGCAGGATTATTTGCCGGTCTTGTCATGGCGAAAAATGGATATAAACCAATAATACTTGAGAGAGGGGAATGCGTTGAAGAAAGAACGAAAAAAATAAATAAGTTTTGGCAGTTTGGAAAGCTTGATACAGAATGCAATATACAGTTTGGAGAAGGAGGAGCAGGAACCTTTTCTGATGGCAAACTTACAACAAGAATTAAAGACAAAAGATGTGATTATGTTCTTGAGGAACTTGTAAATTTTGGAGCTCCAAAGGAAATAACATATTCCTTTAAGCCTCATATAGGTACTGATATTTTGAAAAAGGTAGTTGTAAATATTAGAAACAAAATAATAGAACTTGGAGGAGAGGTTAGATTTAATTCAAAGGTTACAGATTTTGTAATTAAAGATGGAAAAATAAAATCAGTAAAGATTAATGATGAGTATGAAATCCCATGCGATGTTGTGATAGCAGCTATAGGGCACAGTGCAAGGGATACCTTTAAAGTTTTATTTAATAAAGGTGCACTTTTAACACAAAAACCTTTTGCTATAGGTGTTAGAATAGAGCACCTTCAAAGCATGATTGATGAGAGGCAGTATGGAATATTTGCCAATCATCCAAGGCTTAAGGCAGCTGATTATAGGTTGACATATACCAGTAAGAAATATAATCGCCCTTGTTATAGCTTTTGTATGTGCCCAGGAGGGTATGTGGTTGCTGCCTCCTCTGAAGAAGGCATGGTTGTAACAAATGGTATGAGTGAATATAAAAGGGATGGTAAAAATGCAAATAGTGCAATAGTGGTTGGGGTTGGACCTGATGATTTTAATTCAAATCATCCTTTAGCTGGTGTAGATTTTCAAAGACATTATGAAAGGCTTGCATTTAAAGTTGGTGGAGAAGATTATATGGCCCCTGTTCAGCTTGTTGGTGATTTTTTAAACAATGAATTATCATCAAGGATAGGAATTGTTGAACCTACATATACAAGAGGATATAGATTTGGAAAAATTAGCGAATGTCTTCCAAACTATGTTGTAAGTGTATTAAAGGAAGGTCTATTGGAGTTTGACAAAAAGATAAAAGGATTTGCTGATTACGATGCTGTGATTACAGGAATAGAAACAAGAACATCGTCCCCAGTTAGAATTGAAAGGGATGAAAGATGTGAGTGTAAAACGATAAAGGGATTATATCCCGCTGGTGAAGGAGCAGGATATGCAGGAGGTATAATCTCATCGGCTGTAGATGGAATAAGAGTTGCTGAAAATATAATGGAAAAATTTGCACCATTAATATAGCACTTTACTTTGTTAAATAAAAAATTAAGTATATTAGTTGTTGAAATAATATAGCATATACATTAAAATAATATTGGTTGAAATATTTTGCGTGTATATGCTATATAAATATTTAAATTTTTTAAAATATTTATACCATTATGATATTTTAAAAGGTGGGATGTATTTGAGAATTTATATCCTTGTTATTAATCCTGGTTCGACCTCAACAAAGGTGGCTATATTTAAAGGTACAAAAAATTTAAAGCAAAAAAATCTTCAGCACTCTTCAAAAGAAATTGAAAATTATGAAAAGATATCAGATCAGTATGAATTTAGAAAACAGGCTGTTTTATCATGGCTCAAGGAGGAGGGTATAAGCACTAAAGAGCTTATTGCAGTTGTTGGCCGTGGAGGTCTTTTAAGGCCGATGCCTGGTGGAACCTATAGAATAACAGAGGCATTAGTTAAAGATGCTGCTGTTGGTGTTCAAGGGGAACATGCTTCTAACCTTGGTGCTATTATTGCAAAATCAATAGCTGACGAAGAGGGGATAGATTCCTTTATAGTTGATCCTGTTGCTGTTGATGAATTTGATGATTTGGCAAGGATTTCAGGACTTCCAGAGATTCCAAGACGTTCTCTTGTTCATGCACTGAATATTAAGGCAGTAGCAAGAAAAGTTGCAAAAAATATTAATAAAGACATAAAAGATTTAAATTTTGTTGTTGCTCATCTTGGTGGAGGAATATCTGTTGCTGCAGTTAAAGGTGGAAGGATAATAGATACTAATAATGCTAATGAAGGAGGTCCCTTTTCACCTGAAAGAGCTGGTGGACTTCCAGTTGGTGATTTAATAAAGCTTGCCTATTCTGGAAATTATAAATATAAGGAGCTAAAGAAAAAGATAGTAGGTCAAGGAGGGTTTGTTGG